>CALBMD010000360.1 GCA_937896265.1 uncultured Pseudomonadota bacterium | reverse complement strand
CGATTGCTTCGCCTCTAGTTTCAAATGTCAAACCATTGCCATAGACAAAGCCGCTTTGCGATCTTTGTTCTAAATTAAATATTAGGATATTTGTGACAGAAATAGTGCGAGGATCAATTTTTTTTGTCTCTGGTGTGTTATTATCTTCCTGCTTTTTCTCTGGCTCCTTTTGCTGACCTTGAAAATTAGTTCGATTAGTGCCTTTATTATCTGCACAGGCAATAAGCCCGCAAAGAATTCCCGCCTGCAAACAAGTCTTTAGCATACAATCCCTAATTAACAATATCGCAGTCTTGTTTCTGCATCATTTGATTCCAAGCAGTTCCCATACGCAAAGCGCCAAAATCACTCCAAGAAGTTTGACCGCTTTTTAATTTAATAGACTCATTTGAATCAAAAATTAGCATGCCATTAGCAGTCACTTGTATGCCATCAATAGACATGACCTTATTCTCAGTCCATGAATAGCAAACACTAGAGTCAAAAAGCCTGCCAAAATTGGCTACAAAACCTGAAGCATTGCTGCAAGCAGTAAGATAACTTGTGTACTCTACTGATTTTTTTAAGATATAAAATCGATCAATCGCCCCTAAAATTACTTTTGGTAGGTTGCTCGCCATATATTTTTGACCCATATAATCTGTAGATGGGAGATCAAAAACCAGCCCGCCACCTAGATCGATACGTAGATCATTAACCACTGCTTCAAGAGGGATATTTTGCTTAGGACGAGGAACAAAATCTCTAGGATTAAGACTTGGCCGCACCGGAAAATTTGAGATGGAGCCTTTGACCAAAATCTCAAGTGTTTTTAGTTCATCTTCATAATGGCAGCCAATGCTTGACTCAGTGCTAAGAGCCATCGTTAAGTTGATGAGTCTTGAACTTTCTGCATCTAAGCTTGTTGCTCTAGCTTGAATCTGGGCACGCTGAGTAACAATCTCTTCAATAAGAGCCTCCTTGCGGTCTTCACTACCCAGGTTTAGTAAACTATCTCTTTTCGCATCATGCTGCTTATTTGCATTAATATCACTGCGAGTCAGCATCTCGGTAATTCGCAGTTCTTGCGCTTTTTTGACCGCGTCAATGTCATTCTTGGTCATTTTGCATAAAGGGCTCGCTTTTTGCGAAACAATGTTAGAAACATTTATGTCATAAAGAGCTGGCTTGGCCTTACCAGTAGAATCAAGAGGCGCTTTAGCAGATATTTTGAGCTGCCCATCAGTAATAATAGCTGTATCACCATAATATAAAGAAAAACTAAACCCAGTAATATCAGGCATAGTTTTGGCATAGCTAGTATCATCCTTCATGCGCAAGGTAGCGCTAAAAATATCGATGAAGCGGATTGAAGCGCGGGATAAAGCCACAAATTTAACATCCTTATTCTCCCCGCCGTTCACTACCGCCTTATATAGATCGTTGATCACAAGGTCAAAAGGACCTTGCTTTCCTGCAGGAATCACAACCCTAATTTTCTGCACAGTATCTTTTTGGCCGGCAGCACTAGAGCAAGCAAGATCATCGTTAGCAGAGGTATTGCCCAAAGGCTTTGTTAGGGCGCAGGTTTGCCGAAGCCTCACCAGCTCATCGCAAAGGCTTTGGTTTAGAGCGCTTTTTCTCACTAAATCATTGGCATCAAACTGATTTTGCGCCCAACGTTCCTCAACCAACCAGCTAAGCTCTCCCAGCGACATTTTTTGCATATCAGCCGGGCTATAGTCACCATTAATTAAGTTTTTGTTTTGATCTGAGTCTAAGATACTTCCTGAATTTTTGCTCTTATCCTTGCTAACAGACCTTGATGTATTTGAACTGCCATCAAGACAGCCGTTTAACGCCAAAGTAAAGAGCAAAAGCAAAGCCACATGCACCATAAACCTCATGGCAAAAGGCTAACTTTCTCTCTATCGGCATCTTATAAGAAGGCATTAATAATCACGACATTAAGGAAAAAGTCTGCTTTAAATAGTTAATGCTTTGTTTTTATTGGTTTAAATGAATCATTTTAGATGTTGCCTGTATGATTTCTTCCAGATCAACCTGATCAAAACACTTAGGTTCATTGCTGCAAGACTTTTTCCAACAAGGTGAACAGCCTACCTTCGCCTTGAGCTTCACTCCTTTTTCATAAAGATCAACTTCTTGTGCACAGCTGACGCCAAACCAGGCAACCACCTTTTTCTGCAGACCAATAGCCATATGCATACCCAGGGTGCAACCAGAAAAAACAATATCCGCTGTATCTAGCCACAAAATGCCATTTCTTAATCCTGTAAGACAGGGGCTATTAAAAACCATGGGGTCTGTTAAAAATGCTGCTTTTATTTGTTCTTGACGCTCATGATCTTGTTTTCCTCCACCTAAAAGGCAAACAACATGGTTAGGAAACGCATGCCGCCAACTACGCACCAGCTCAATAGCTTTTGTCACCCTTAGCTTTTTATAGGGGAAAAGTTCTGAGCAGCCCGTATTAAAGCCAATGATACCTGCTACCGGCTCCTTACCTCCAAGAACTAACATCTGCGATTTAAATGCGCTGACTTGCTCTTTTTCTGCCCTTGTTAGCTCCAGGATATAAGGATCACGTTGCCAATCTAAGGCCATAGTTTCCGTAATTTGCTGAGTCTCAGCCTTCTCATTAAGAAAAAACTTAAGCTTATCATCAAGCCCAACATCATACTGATACTTTGCCTCTTTGTTTAGAGGTATAATCACACCATTTGGATCAAGACCAAAGCCAAACTTATCTTTTGCTTTAATTTGCGCAGCAATAGCTCCCGCCGCCATCGACTTATCAACAGCAAAAACAACATCAAACTCTAAATAACTAAGTAAGGGTATCACCTCTGGGCTTAACACTATAAGGCGATCTATCTCTGGATTGTGTGCCAAAAGTTCCTTAGATTGCGCCATCGTAAACCAAGTTATATGGGCGTTAGGATACTTGCGCCTTATAGGCTTTAAAAGACAGGTCGTCCTTAAAACAGCCCCCATTGCTTCTAAACTTATGATGGCTATCCGCGAAGAAACCGGTTTATAATGATCACATAAAACGCAACTTCGCTTAAATTGACAGGGCTTATAGCCTGTAAAATGGTGACAGTCCTCTCGATATTCCATAGTGCCTCTTATCCTGGTTTTGAGCTTATGAGAGATATAGCAATTTTACGTCACTAAGCAAAACGAGTTTACGCAAATGCCGCAAAAAATATGCATCCTGCAAGCCACCAGCCTTGACCCCCTAGACATCCTTGACACAAACATTAAATCTCTAAAAGAGACTGGATTTGATGTCAACTTCGTACCATACCAAGTTGAAACTGATAGCTGGCCCTACAAAAAAACAAACATGACACGCCGCTTAGACGCCCTTGAACAAGCCTTCTATTCTGATGCCTATGATATTATCCTCTTTGCACGCGGTGGCTATGGCGCTTCGGATTTACTTCTTGATCTCAACTTTAAGCGCTTAAGTCAAGCTAAGCCAAAAATTATAGTCGGCTTTTCTGACATCACAGCTATTTTAAATGCTGTTTATGCAAAGCTCGCCTGGCCTTGCATCCATGGCCCTATGCCAGCATCCAAATTGTGGCTTTCAAATCAAGCCTCTGACATTTCGCTGCTTTTATCTCTTCTACAGACTAAATCCTATGCATTTACCCAAAGTTTACAAAGCCTTAACTTATTAAACGCAGAAAAAATTCAGGGTCAGGTTTTTGGTGGCTGCCTCTCTGTCCTATGCAATCTCTTTGGCACTTCCTTTTTTCCTACAGCCGAAAAAGAAATCGTTCTCTTTATTGAAGATATCGGTGAGACACCAGGGCGGCTTGTGCGCTATTTTAACCAAATCCTGCTAAGTCCTATCTCCAAACAGATTGCAGCTATTGTGATAGGTTCGCTTAAAATGGCAGAAGGCAGCGAGTTAACAGAACTAGAAACTAAAAAGGAACTGGCACTACGCGCAAAAGTTCCAGTTTTTTCAGCAACTTTTTTTGGCCATCAAACACCCAACTACCCTCTCCTTTATAAGGCTCAAGCCTTAATAGTAAAAGCTCAAGATGAGGATTATAAACTGCATATAGAAGGATCAATAAGATGATTACAAAGCAGAAAAAGGAGCGGTTTTATTTTATCGGGATAGCTGGTACCGGCATGGCTGCCACCGCTGGCCTGCTTAAAGAAGCGGGGTATCACGTCCAAGGCAGCGACCAGGCCATCTATCCCCCGATGTCGACAATGCTTGCTACTTACCAAATTCCAGTAGCTTCTCCCTATAGCGAACAAAATCTAGAGAACATAAATCCTGACTATGTAGTGGTTTCCAATGCTCTTTCAAAAGATCATCCTGAAATAAAAAAAGCCCTAGCTCTTGGCTTAACATTGGTTTCATACCCACAAGTGTTAGGAGAATTTTTTCTAAAAAAAATGACTAGCATTGTTGTCACAGGCACTCATGGCAAGACAACAACAACCTCGCTCATCACACACCTTTGCACAGATCTAGGCCTTAAACCAAGTTTTATGATCGGGGGGGTGCCTAAAGCTCATGACAAAAGTTTTGGCTATACCGGTCAAGAATTTTTTGTCATTGAAGGTGATGAATACGATACGGCTTTTTTTGATAAAGAATCAAAGTTTTTACATTACTGCCCTGATTATCTAATCCTTAATAATCTTGAATTTGATCACGCCGATATCTTTGCTAACCTTGACGCGATTAAAGCTATGTTTTGCAAGCTATTAAAGCTAGTAGCTACTCCGCGAAAGATTATCGCTAACTTCTCAGACGAAAATGTTGTTTCTTTACTTAAAGAGTTGAACATCGCTGAAAAAGTCACCAAAGTTTACACAAAGCCGGCTCATCTGCCAGACGCTTTTAGCTTGCAAGAAACGCACTTTTCCCAAGGTGTATGGACACACTCAATTCATATACCTACTTTGGGCAATCAAACTTTTCAGACAAAATTAGCAGGTAGCTTTAACGGCGCTAATATTGCTATGGCTATAGCTCTTTTCTTTGTTATCAAAGAGCAAAACCAACTCACTTCCTTAGATCTTGACCTTTTACAAAAGTCCATCGCTTCCTTTGAGGGGGTAAAAAAACGCATGGACTACCTAGGTTCCCGCAATGGCGTTGAAGTTTTTGAAGATTTTGCCCACCATCCAACAGCTGTTAAAAGTGTTCTCGAAAATTTTCGCACATCTCATATCTCTCAAAGGATAATCGCTGCATTTGAACCCAAAAATGCTAGTTCAAGACGTAATGTTTTTAGCGATGACTTTGCCAAAGCTTTATCGCTAGCTGACACTATCTTGATCGCCCCTTGTGCTGTTGACATGCGTATTCCCACTGAGTTGCGGATGAACACCTCTGACTTAAGTCAAAAAATCGGCACAAAGGCCCTGGCCTTTGATAGCCATCAGGATCTTTTAGTTTGGCTCAATAAACACACGGCAAATGGCGATGCCATTTTATTCATGTCTTCTGGCGACTTTGCTGGCCTTCCGCGGCAATTTCTCAGCCAAGAGAAACAACCCTTGAAAAATATTTAAACTCAAATTTTTCCTTTACTAAACAAATTATCTTGGGTAGCATCCTCCTTGTGTTTTTACCTCGGTAATACAAGATACCCGCTGTTATATTCTTAGGAGAGTGATTAATGCAGTACATGAAAAGAAATTTGCAACTTTTGGTTATGGTTTTGTTTACAGGGTTTGGTTTGATTAGTTGTACTGGCGACAATGCTACTCCTGGTAAAGCTGTTGAGCCTGATTTGAGCCAATTGCCAGCTGAACCACCTGGAACTGGCTTCAATGCTGAAATGATTTTCTTTGCATTTGACAGATCTGATTTGACTGCTGAAGATATGAAGAAGCTCGATGCACTAGCTGCTCATCTCAAAGCACATAGCGCTTCTCTTGAAGTTCAAGGTCACTGCGACGCTAGAGGAACAGTAGAATACAACCTTAGCCTTGGCGAAAGAAGAGCTGAATCTGTTAAAAAATACTTAGTCAACCTTGGCGTTGATGCTGCTAAACTTAGAACTATCAGCTACGGCAAAGAGCGCCCACTAGTTGAAGGCCAAGATGAAGCTTCATGGGCAAAAAATCGCCGGGCAGAGTTTGTTTTGAGCGCAAAGTAAGGGTATAGAAAAGATAAGAGCAAATGCTTGCTTATAAAGACTAGCCTTGAATCCGGTGCAAAGTTAAATTTGCCCGGATTTTGTAGTTTTTATTTAATGAAGCGCGATATCCAGAGTGTTCTGTTCAAAGGAGATCCTGAGTGACGCTACTCGTCGAGATGCTAATCGTGATTGTGGGTGTACTAGTTGGTATGCTCGTGCTAGGAGGGCTTTTTTACAAAAAGAAGCTTGGCACAGCCTTTGAAGAAGCCCAAGAAGAGTCAAAGAAAATTCTTGAAGAGGCGCGCAAAGAAGCTGACAAACTCGTAAAATCAGCGTTAGCGGAAACTAAAGAGGACTCGCGAAAACGGCGGCGCACTTTTGAAGAAGAAACAAAAAAACGAAAAGCAGAAATTGCTAAGCTAGAGAAAAAAATAACTCAGCGAGAGCAAAGCATAGAAAAAAAACTAGCGACCATCGAAGAACGAGAACAAAAAGCAAATACGCTTAGCGAGCATTTAGCTCAAGAAGAAAAGCGCAAGCTTCGACTTATTACTAGCTATGAGCTAGCCATCGAGAAAAATCAAAAGACATTAGAAAAAATTGCCAACATGTCCCTTGAAGAAGCAAAAAAAGAATTAAAAGCTTCTTTGGAAGAAGAGGCAAAAAAAGAAGCTAAGCATACCATCCGAGCTATAGAAGATGAGGCAAAAAAAGAAGCTCAGCAGCGTTCGTTAGCTATTGTCAGCCTAGCTGTACAAAGGCTTGCCTCTGATTATGTTAATGACTCAACCATCACTGTTGTCAATTTGCCCAGCGAAGAGATGAAAGGGCGTATTATCGGTCGCGAGGGGCGCAATATCCGTGCTATTGAACAAGCGACTGGCGTTGACCTGATCATTGACGACACTCCAGAAGCTGTGATTATTTCTTGTTTTAACCCAATCAGACGCGAGATAGCAAAGATCACCCTTGATCGTTTGATTGCCGATGGCCGCATTCACCCTGCCCGCATTGAAGAAACAGTCAAAAGAGTCAGCTCCGAATTTGCCAACATCACCAGAGAACATGGCGAGCAAGCCGCTTTTGATATAGGCATCACGGACTTTCACCCAGAAATTTTGTCTTACTTAGGAAAATTGCGTTACCGCTCTAGCGGTGGTCATTCCATCTTGCAACACTCTATTGAGACTGCTCATATCTGCGGTATGCTAGCAGCAGAACTGAAGCTAAACGTCAAACGAGCCAAGCGTGCTGGTATTTTACACGACATTGGCAAGGCTATTGATCATGAAACCGAAGGCCACCATTCTGAGTTAAGCGCTAGTATTTGCGCCAAATTTGGCGAACACAAAGAAGTCATTGAAGCCGTCCGAGCCCATCATGATGACGAATTGCTTGATGCTTCTGTTCTCAGCGTTATTTTGGGCGCTGCTAACACTTTAGCTAGCAACAGACCAGGCGCTAAAAAAGAACTGATTGAGAAATACATCAAACGCCTTGAAGATATGGAAGCTATCATTTTGAGCTTTGGTGGCGTTGAATCCGCTTATGTGTTACAAGCAGGGCGTGAGGTTCGGGCTTTAGTTGTGCCAGAAGTAGTAGGCGACGATGAAGCGCGGGACTTATCGGAAGAAATCGCATTCAAATTACGCAAAGAACTGACTTTCCCTGGTCAGCTTCGCATTACAGTAATCCGGGAAAGTAAGTATCTCGAATATGCAACCTAGTCCTGAGATCATTGTTTGCGCCATTGGCGATGTCGTTGGCCGAGCAGGAAGACAATACTTAAGCGAAAAGATAGAGGATATTCGCTCTATCTACAATCCAGATATATTTATAGTTAATGGCGAAAATTCTGCTGGCGGTTTTGGTATTACCGACAAGATTTTTCGTCACTATACCCAAGAGCTGGCTATCGACGTCGTCACAACCGGCAATCATTGGCATGATAAAGACGAGATTCTCAAAACAAAACCTTTTCCTTCAAATTTGCTTTTGCCAGCAAATATGTACAATGTTGAAACGATAACGCAAGGCTTTGGTCTTTTTACCACTAAGAAAAAAGACCACTCTTTTGCCGTGATAAACTTACTAGGCCGTTTATTTATGAAAGGACAAAATCGCTGTCCTTTTGCCTATGCCGACGAGATTCTAACTAAGATTCCAAAAGATATTAAAACAATCATCGTTGATTTCCATGCTGAGACTACTAGCGAAAAGCAAGCTTTAGCTCACTATTTAAGCGGCAGAGTCTCCTTACTCTATGGTACTCACACCCATTGCCCCACTGCTGATGAACGCATCATCGATGCCAAAACAGGCTATATTACTGATTTGGGAATGACTGGAGCCTTTGACTCCGTTATTGGCATGCGTAAAGCTTCGTCCTTACCTTTCTTTTTAAGTGGCGAAAGACGACGTCAAGAACCAGCCGAAGGGGATCCTTGGTTATGTGGCCTTATTGCCACCATCAATCCCAAAAGCGGCTATTGCACAAAAGTTGATCGCCTGCTTTTAAAAAAGCGAGAGTAAACTTGGATATCTTTTTACGTTGCACGCTTAATATGTTATAAGTTGAGGCAACTTTTTTTTGAGGACTCCTATGCGGTTTGTAAAATCTCACCTCGCTTTCGCCTCATTTGCTCTGTGGACCTCTGGTCAAGCCTTATCCTTGAACTTAGATGGCTCTGGACACTATGCTGTTCGAGGCGAAACCCTTGTTGCTCCGGCTGCGTCCGAAGCACGCGGCCTCTACCAAGCCATTGAACACTCAGCACGACTTAATGCTGAGGCGCGCTTTAATGATAGATCAAGCTTTATTATGGAGCTTGGCTTTTTACCTAGCGAATCACATTTAGGGGATGATTTTACAAGCAAGGCCTGTGAAGCTGGGCAAGACGATGAATGCTACCCCAATACACAAGAACCATCCTATAAACCCTATCAACCAAGCATTAGCAAAGCTTATATTAGCTATGGATTTGATTATTTTATTTTAGAAACAGGACGTAGAGGACGCGACTGGGGCCTTGGGATCTTCTTAGACTCTGGCAAAGGGCCTTTCGCCAAGCAAGCATCCATCTATGATGGCATAAGTCTAGATATCAACCTACAAAAAACACAAAGTCTTGGCTTTAAAATCGGTTATGACAAGATTGCAGAAACTGGCGCAACTATTGGCGAAGGCGTAACCGCAAACAACGGTCCTAGCAATAAATTTGATGATGTCGATCAGATCTTTTTTGCTATCGAATATGACGATCAAAAGGGGAAAAACAGTTCCCAGCTGAAAAAAAAGGTCGGTATCTATGCAGCCAAAGCCTACACCTCTGAAGAGGTAGAAAAAGGCGGCGCAAAAACAGACTTAAATAATCTCGATATCTATCTAGATTTAAACTATCAGGCTCTAGCCCTTCGTAATGAAGCACTCTTAACCCATGGCAAGACCGCTGATCCTAATACTATTTATTTAGGCGGCGCGAAAAAAGACAAAGATGAAGAGCCAGCTGTAAATCATGTGTCAAGCATTGCTCTTGCTTCTGAACTTGATTGGATTTTAAGCCATTCTGGCGGTGTACTTGGTCCTATAGCTTATAAAAGAGGCGATTTAATCCGCCACATGATGCGATTTGGTTTTGCTTATGCGCCAGGCGATAGCGACGGTTATTACTCTGACCGCCGAGAATTTGAAGCTAGCGACCCAGCTGATGCCAAAAACAAAGCTCTAAGTATCAGAAACCGCGAGCAAACAGCCAGAGGCATGGCCTTTCACAAAAATTATAAGCCTGCACTCATTTTATTTAATGGCAAAAAAGATGCCTATGATCTCAATATTGATGGCATCTTTGATAATCAAAGACTCATGAACACTCAGCTTTTCTATCTAGGCTACCGCTATGAAAACATGCAAAGTGGAGATATTGAGCTTAGACTTCTCACTGCAAGCCTTATTGAGACTATGCCGAAAGCAGTCAAAGACTATTATAATAGCTTGCCAGATGATGCGAAAAAACCGGTGGGCTATTACGGCCGATCCTTAGGCTGGGAACTTGATGCTACCTATACAAAAGCCATTGAAACTGATGTTGAACTTGGCTTAGGCGCTGGTATTTTATTACCAGGAAAAGCTTGGCAGGTATCATCTAGACAAGCTAAACTATCCTATACAGTTCAATCAAGCCTAACATTTCAGTTTTAATGATGCGGAGCTCTCCTGAGTGACCAGCGAACTCTTAGCCCCGGCGTTTATCCAAGAAGATAATCTTTTCTTGTTTGACTATTTTAGTCAGTATGCAAGTTTAACTTCTGAATTGAACCTAGGCGCTTCTGCAGATAGCTTGGCACAAGACCTAAGAGCAACCATTACCCTTTATCACCAAAATAGACTCGTCAGTCAAAAAGCACTTTTGACTGACCCTCACTTTTTAGCTAGTGAATTTTTTCTTGCCAAGCTAGCTCGTTACAGTAAAGAAACGATTACTCTTAATTTGACTCGCCTAAGCACGAAAAGAATGATTGCCGCGTCTATCTCAGAGCTTAGCCTTTTCTCTGAAGAGCTGATTTTACTTGCTAAGCTGCATATCAATCGCCAGATACCTGTTTATCGCCGCCTGCGTTTTGACAGCATAAAAAACGCAGGGGAAATACTTGTTCATTTTTGCGAACTCATTGAGCGTCTTGCCTGTGTTTTAGAAGGGCATTACAAAGAGATTGATGCCCTGATCGGCAGCTCTCTCCTCCACCCCCAGGCTAAAGACACTATTATCGATGAGAAATTTGCCTCTTATCTGGGGTTTGGCCGCGTTGAGTCCAATGCTCTTTGGCCAACTATGGATCAAACAAGCATACTTGGCGTTGTTAGCGCCCTAGAACAATTCCAACAGCTCTGTCAAAATTTTCTCTCTTTTTTTGACTCAAAAGCTAAACAAGACGGCATCTTATTAGCTTTAGAAACACTTTTTAGCACCTTAGCAGCTTTTCGCGCTATCATTTGCGCCCCTTTTAATCAAAATTTGAGTTTAGATAATAAAAGGCGTCTTTTACTTGTACGAAGTAAAACTGTATTAAAAGCTTTAAGCCAAACAAGAATCGATTTGATTGCAGCACTTCGCAGCATCTTTGCTCAAAAATCTTCTCTTGCCATATTAGATATTGAACTCCCTATGGCACTTCGCCGAAGCCTTAGAGAGCATCTTATAAACAAGGGCATAAAGCCTAGCGAGGCCAAGCTATCTAGCAAAAAGCTAGTTTACTACCTAAAAAGAACAAAAACAGGCCTTACGTCTCTGATTGAATCTGAGCTGAAAAAGATTCATCCTTATTTTTGCAGCCAATCTTTATCACTCATCCACAAGCACTCTCATACCACAACAGACGGGTCTGAAACGAAAGCAATAAGCCTTGAAGCAGCTAAAAATCTCCAGATTATGACCGCTCAAAGACTTGCCAGGATAGTCATGTTGTCTGTTGCTATGCTGGCAATTTTTGCTAGCTTAGGTTGTGGTTTAAAAAAGAAACCTCAAAGCTCCTTAGAAGAGCTCAAACCTTCGGTCCCTTTTCATAGCCAAGAGTAGTAGCAAGGAAATTTTTATGAAATCAGGCATTTACACCGCATTGATCACACCTTTTTTACCCGATGGAAAAATTGATTGGACCGCTTTTAGTCTATTAATTGACCAACAGATGAAAGCAAAAGTACAGGGGATTGTCCTTTGCGGCACAACAGGAGAAGGTTCTAGCTTAACCATCCAAGAAAAACTTTCGCTTATTCGACGGGCAAGGTCGATGCTTTCTAACCAAATAGATCTTATGGCAGGCGTTGGTCTTATTGCCACGGATCAAACCATTGAGCTTGCAAAGCTTGCTATCGATGCTGGCGCTGATAGCTTATTAATTGTCACCCCCCCTTATGTAAAACCAAATCCCAGCGGTCTTATTGCCCACTTTTCGCAAATATGCCAAAACATAGAGAAAGAGATTTGCCTCTATCACATCCCGCAACGGACAGGGCAGCGTCTAAGCGAAGATTTGCTAGCCAAGCTTTGTGAACTAAAACAAATCTCTTCAATCAAAGAAGCAACAGCTGATTTATTTTTTATTTCTAAGCTTGTAGAGCTTAGCAAAAAGCCAAGCATTCTTTCAGGCGACGATCTAACGTTTTTACCAAGCTTAAGCGTTGGTGCCCATGGGGTTATCAGTGTTATAAGTAACGTCTTGCCGCAAGAATTCACCATGCTCTACGAAGCTTTTAGCCAAAATGACCACAAAAAGGCCCTTGCTATTCATCAAGCACTCATACCTTTATTGGAAGCCTTATTCGTAGAAAGCAATCCCGCACCCATCAAAGCGCTCATGGCTTACCTAGGCATCTGCGGCCCAACACTTCGCTCACCCCTGGGAGCAATTTCAGAAAGCTCTCATAGTCTTCTTATCAGTGCCTATCTTGCAACCAAAAAACGTCTTGAGCTTTTGTCATGAAATCGCTTTTGTTAAACGGTAAAAACGGGCGTATGGGCGAAAGCATTACCCAGCAGCTAAGCCAGTCTAGCGAATTTAGCCTTATAGGCGGGATATCAAAGGATACTTCTGATGACAAGCGGCTTCATCTAATCACTTGTGCTGATGTGATCTTAGATTTTTCAAATTCCAAAGGTAACCATGACCTTCTACAAGCTCTCAAAAAGCTAGCGCCAGACACCTCAAAAGCTATAATTATTGGCACAACCGGCCTTGAGCAAGAACACCTAAATGCTTGGAAAGTGTTTGCGCAAGCGCGGCAAGTAAAAATCCTTTTGGCACCAAATACCAGCCTAGGCATCATCCTTAGCCTTAAAGCAGGACTTGAACTAGCAAAAGGATGCTTTGCCAATGGCTTTGATCTCGAAATTCATGAAACTCATCATCGTGAAAAAGTGGATGCGCCCAGCGGCACTGCCTTATTTTTAGCTAGCAGTATCGCTAGAGAGCATAAAAAAGAGGTTATATATGGCCGACAAGGGATAAGACAAAAAAAAGAAATCGGCATAAGTTCTACACGAGGTGGCCTGATTTTTGGTGAGCATGAGCTTCGCTTTTTATCTGATGACGAAGAAATCACCATTACACACCGAGCTTTCTCGCGCCAGATTTTTGCCAAGGGAGCTCTTTATTTAGCTAGCTGGTTGTGTGCAAAAAAAGATACAGGTGTTTTTAGCCTTGAAGATGTACTTTTAAGCCAAAATTACCAGCAAAGCTAAAAAGAGCCAGTTGCGGCCAAATTGCTATCGAGATATTTCTCTAGCGCCTTTAACTCCAGCTCAGCATTTTTCTTTTCATCGCGATTTGGTGTCAAAGCCAATCTCTTTAACAGCCTTTTTTGATAATTCTGAATCAAAAGAAGCATTGTCTGTTCATCTAAATGCTCGCTATTAACATCTGCTGAACGAGCATAATCAAACTCACTTAAGATTAGCTTTGTCAAACGACGAACAAGTAGATCGCCTGTTTTCTGCGCACATGTCATATCGTTTAAAATTCTAGTCTCTAAATCCACTTTATCTTCCAATTTTTAATGAGAATCAAAACATTGTTCTACTTCAACTTTTGTGAAGTACTTTTTTTTACAAACCTTGCATACATACTTGGCACCGTCTCGAAAGTATTTTTTTTGGTCCATAACCTTCTTTCTCCAATAGCTAGCTGGTTGCTGATACTAATTGACGAAATGGCCGCTGGTGCCCATTTTTAAGATGGCAAAACAGCGATAAATCGCGATGAAGAAAATACATTTCAGTACGGCTATAAGCAGCATCTGCAGCCAACACCGTCATTTTAAATTTCTCGCCAGCGGCTAGTTAAAGTTGGCAAACAACCCTCAATGTGTTGAAATATCTTCTTTTAAGGCCGTAATTTTTTTGAGCAAAAAACCCTTGATGAAGATGATAAAAATCATCAATTATCGAAATCTTATCACTAATCTGATAAGCAAAAGCAAGAGTATAATAAGAGGAACGAAGAGCGCCATAGTGGTATGAAGGGCGCTTGACTATCTCTCTTTCATCATAAATTGGTCGAAAAACAGACTGATAGGCTACCTTCATCTTTAACAGAGCACGAGGAAAAGCTCTTGGTCTATAGCTAGCCTCTATGTGCTGCTCAAAATCGATTTTAGCAGCATAATCATCATACTCATTTTGATCAGTGCTTATAAGCTGTTCTCTAGAGAAAAAATAAGTGCGTGTATACCCACCTAACTCAACAAACATACCATCAAAATTTGCCGTAACCCCTGGTTCAAGACCCAAAACAAAGACTGTACCGTCTATTTGATAAATCTCATTAACACTACCATCTAAGTTTTGCTCTTGGTAAAAGCTGTCTTGCATTTGGAAAGGCAACAAAAAAAGATGCGTCTGTTTCAAATAATAATCAAAAGTTTTTACATAGAAAAAGTCCATGCCAACTTCACTGCGCCTTTGCGCAACAACCTGCGACCCTTTTTCTTTAACAGCGCCAAATGCGGCATAAATATCGACCTGTTCTCGATATGACTTAATACCAAGCCTTGCAGTAACAAATTGGTTTGGCTTTTCATCAACAACCTTTTTGCCCTCTTTGTCAAAAAAAGCACTCGCTTCCTGAGACAGTGCCATAAGGGTATAAGGCTTTACATCAACGGAGGGAAAAGGTGCTGGCTTATCTATGCTTAGAGCTTTTTTCGGTTCTTTTTTGGCCAAGGTGGCAGAACCAAAAACAGGAGCAGCTAGCCATGTAGACAACAATAAGCAGCTAATACAGGCTTTGGACTGTAAAAAGATTACTAGCTTCCATGCTAACTGGTGACAACGAAACGGTAACAAAAACTATCTTATCTCCAATGCTAAGCCAACCTTCTTGCTTTAAATGATCATTAACCGTTGGCAAAACTTCATCAAGATTTGGTGCGATATCTAAAACTAAAGGGTAAACACCTCTTATTAATGATAACCTTTTTTTTGTTTTCTTTGAAAAGGTAACTGCAACAATTGGAATTTTTCCCTTAAAACTCGACAATCTAAGGGCAGTATTACCAAATCTAGTAATACAGACAATAGCTTTAGCCTTAAGTCTCTCAGCTGTCTTATAGGCATGATAAGAAATGGTTTCTAAATCATTGGTAGTGGCCAGTTCTGCTTTTTGCCAGTTAAGAGGCTTTTCTGAATGCTTTTCTATATCCTCAATAATATTTTGGCAAACAACCAAAGCTTTATCAGAATATTTGCCTAAAGCGATGTCTTCAGCCAAGACTAAAGCATCAACACCATCTAAAACAGCATTAGCGATATCAGAACCCTCAGCACGCGTTGGGGTTGGGCTTTGCTTCATCGATGACAGAATTTCTGAAGAAATGACAACTAATTTAGCTTTATTGCTACATAGACGGCTTAGCTCTTTGCATACCATAGGTATAGTTGCTGCTTCTGTACTTAAAGCAAGTTCTCGCCTAGAAACAAAAATACCATCAACCACATCAAGAACGTTGTTGATATTATCATAAATACTTTTGTCATCAACCCTTGCTAAGATCCATGGCCTATCACCTTCTTTATTCATCAAAGAAGCTTTAACTTTAGCTATCTCATGTAAATTAAATGCCGGTAAAATAAAGCCAGCAACGCCTAATTTAGCCAGTGAAGCTAAATCAATTTGATCAAAATCTAAATCAAGCATCGCTTTGTCATAAGGCATATGAAGATCCATACCAGGCTCAATAATTCCGCCTTGCAACACCTCCATAGTTATTTTTTCTTGGTCTTTTTCTTTAACCTTAAGGACCACCGCCCCATAACCTAAGTAGATCTGAATACCTTCTTTAAAACTGTCCCAACTAGCACTTTCCATAGGGATAAAGTCTTGATCAATTTTTTTACTAAAAGAAACAAGCTGACCAACGACGACTTCTTTTTTGGCATTTAACCCAAAGGCCACCCGATGACGCCAGACGCCCCCAACATCCAAAATAATAGGAATTGTCGACTCATCATCAGCTAAGATATTGTCAATGCGGGCAATAAAATCTCGGATATTTTGATGAAATAAAGGTTGGTAAGTGATCATAATAGCGCCAAGATGACGCTTTTTTGCCAGCTCTTGCGCAAGCTCACTATTTAGACCTTGGCTATTAATAGCCCAGATAATTTTTGTTTGATGCACAAGCTCCATTAGATCACGCTCCTACTCTACTTATTGTTTTTTGAGCAAAGATTGTCCCATTTTAATTTCACAAGCTAACTTTTTCTCTGCAAAGTCAAACTCTTCAGCAGCCTTAGCATCAAAAGCCAGAACAACTGTCGATCCCAGCATGAATACCCCAAGTTCCTCTCCACATTGTAAACGAGCATCACAAGTTTGCTCAATGACTAGGTGGGCTTTCCTAGCGCAAGCCCATGAGCTATTTGTAAAAAAATCAGGCCAATAGCGGGTTTGGATACGGCCAACATTTAAGGCGCCTACCATGACAACATGCACCATGCCTTGACTGGCAAGCTCAATATCAAACACTAACCGCTCATTTAGACAAAAAAGCTTAGGCATCTTTTTGACAAAAAGTGCATTTACAGGCCATAATTTACCAGGAATATAGCGAATCTTGCGCAAAGTTCCAGCAACAGGACTGTGCACACGATGGTAATTGTAAGGCGCCAAATATACCGTAGTAAAATGCTTAAATGGTAAACTCTTAGGCGTTTTTAGCCCAGAAAAAACAAGTTCGGATAAGGAGTATTTTGTTCCCTTAATTTGAAGGGCCAAGTCCTCTTCAACAGGAAGACTAAGCGAGAGGGTACCATCGGCAGGAGAACAAAGAGGAGCTTTTACCATTCTTGCTTCTGGTAAAAGCTCTCTAGTAAAAAGTTCTTCCAAATTACGAAATTTTGTTATAGGCAGGGCCGACTCTGAGAGATCTACACGGTAGAGTTTAACAAAGATCATATTTATCAAAAAAGCCAAAGGGGACGGCAACCTTATGCGAGTAAGGACGCCAAAAATAAAACTAGCCAATTTCTTAGGCACAAAATGAAGTAAAAAATACATAATTATCCTATAAATGCATTTATCAAAATTTGAACGCTTATCAGCGTTAACCGTCTAATCTATGCTATTTTTTAGGCTATTTCATTCCTCATTTATCTTAGTTTGTGAAAATCTTGACCTTATGGCACTAAAGCGTATATTTGTATAAACTGAAATCTATCGGGTAATTTGGGGAGTCACATCGTGGAAAGCTTTGATTTTAGAAGCGAAAAGAAAAAAGAAGAGCTTAATTTGCCTGAACGGGCTATTAAGGTTTTGGCAAACTCCATCTATCAAAACCTAAAGAGTGAAGGATGCAAAAATAAAGATATTATTGGTGTCTCCAGCCAACTTTTAAGCCTTGTCACTGTTGAGCTTAGCAATTTAGACCGCGATAAATAAAGAACGCATCAAGCACTTTGTATTTGCCCGTCTAATAGGGGCTCCAGGTCTTAAAGCGATTAATGCGTCGAGCCTGGAATGTCGATTTCAGGGCCGATTAATGCACGGTCTGGTTTTGTAAAAAGTCAGAAAAAGCAGCTTCAGCACGATGGATTTGCGCCAAGCGACGCTCTTGTTTTCCTTTGATACCAAGATTAGTTATTGCCGGTAAAAGCCCAAGGTTGGCATTCATCGGGCTATACTCACCAAGACCGCCTTCGCAAACATAGGCTAAAAGAGCCCCCATCATCGTATGTTTATCAGGTGGCAGAAAGCTTTGGCCCTTTAATTTAGCCAAAGCAAATCTTCCTGCCAATAAGCCGATACAAGCCGACTCAGTATATCCCTCTACTCCCGTAATCTGGCCAGCGAGAAAAATCCTAGAATTCGCTTTGAAAGATAAATCATTAGCCAAAAGCTTGGGGCTATTGAGATAGCTGTTGCGATGGATAGAGCCATAGCGAAGGATCTCAACATGAGAGAGTCCTGGCAACATCGATAAAATACGCTTTTGTTCGGGCCAAGTCATTTTGGTTTGAAACCCAACCAATGAATACATAGATCCTTGCGCATTTTCACGACGAAGCTGCAAAACAGCATACGCTCGTTTTTGTGTCTTTGGATCTATGAGCCCAACAGGCTTTAAAGGGCCAAAGCGCAAAGTTTCTGGCCCTCTTTCCACCATCACTTCGATGGGTAAACAAGCTTCAAAATACTTGATCTTTTCAAAAGAATGCAGAGGAACTTTCTGAGCTTTTTTAATCTCTTCAATCAACTGATAATAAAGGTCTTTAGCAATAGGAATATTGAGATAGTCTTCTTGAGCTTGATCGCCATAACGGTCAGCAAAAAAGACCTGACTCATGTCAATGCTATCTGCTGCTAATGTTGGGGCAATAGAATCATAAAAATAAAGCCTGCTTTTTGGCAAATCCAACATGCCAGCTAAAGCATTCATCATAGCATCAGAGCTAAGGGGACCTGTTGCCACAACCCACGCCTCATTTTTAGCTATAAGCTCTGCTTCTGTAGGAAGCTCAGTAATTTCTTCTCGCACCAACTCAAAATTACTGAACTGTTGTAAGTTTTCTTGAATGTAAGCAGAAAATTTCGCTCTATCAACACCTAAAGCTTGCCCAGCTGAAACAGCGCTTTGTCTGGCACCTGCAACGATAATAGAAGACAAAGCCGCCATTTCTTCTTTGAGACGGCCAGGAGCAGAATCCAGTTTTGTCGATTTTAACGAATTAGAACAAACAAGCTCAGCTAAATCTTGAGTCTTATGGGCACCAGTCATCTGCAATGGTCGCATTTCATAAAGACGAACTGCTATTCCTTGTCTTGCTAGCTGCCAAGCTGCTTCACAACCAGCCAAGCCGCCACCAACAATGTGCACCATGCCAATATTTTCATTCATTCTTAGTCCCTTATCTCTTTTGCGCATAATTTGACTAACTGCGCAAAGCCAGCTGGATCTAAAGAAGCGCCACCAACTAAAGCCCCATCAACATCCAAAATTCCAAAAATCTCACCGATATTTTTTTCATTGACGCTGCCACCATAAAGGATGCGAATCTTCTGTCCCCACTCTTGACCTTTAACTTGCACTATAATTTTACGGATAAAAGCGTGCGCTTCTTGTATTTCTTTGGGGGTAGCTGCTAAACCTGTGCCAATAGCCCAACATGGTTCATAAGCAATAGCCAGATTCTTAATATCAGGACATAGAGTCAAAGCGCTCAAAAGCTGTCTTTCTAAGACAAAAGCTGTCTTTTCAGCTTTTCTCTCAGCCAAAGACTCACCAACACACAAAATGGCTTTGCCCCCTTGAGCAAGAATAGCCTTCACCTTTTGCCCAACGCTTTGCTCATCTTCAAGAAAAAGATGGCGACGCTCACTATGACCAATCAAAGAAGAAGAGATCCCGATCTCAGAAAGCATGGCCAAGGATGTTTCACCAGTAAAAGCACCCTTTTCTTGGTAGCAAAAGTTTTGTGCATAAATGTCTAGACCCAATGGTGAGGCAATCTTTATCGCCTTCTCTAAAAAGAGATTTGGCAAAGCAAAGACCATATCCATTTGCATCTGAAACTTGGTAAAATTAGCGCCTAGCTCCGTGTTAAAGATCTGAAAATAGGAAGCGATATCTTTTTGCAATAGATTCATCTTCCAGTTGGCTGCTATCATTTTGCGTCGCATCATGTATCATCCTTCAACTTCTGGTTATGAAAGGCTAGTTTTTTAACGCTAAAAGACCAGGTAAAGAGCCATTTTCGAGAAATTTAAGCGCTGCGCCGCCACCAGTTGAAATATGATCAATACGATCAGCAAAACCACTTTGCTTCATCGCAGCAACTGAGTCACCACCACCTACGACTTTAAATGCCTCAACTTCCGCTAAAGCATCGGCAATAGCCATAGTACCGCGACTAAACGCTGGGTTTTCAAAAACTCCCATTGGGCCATTCCAAAAGATTGTTTTTGACTGCAAAATAACATTTTTAAAGGCAGTGATAGTTTTGGGACCGATATCAACAGCCAGAAATCCTGACTTAACATCACTATCGATGGTTGTTTCACCTGACTTGTCTTCAAGAGATTTGGCAATAATATGATCAAGAGGTAGATGAATCGCAACCTTTCGCGCTAAGCAGTTGCGCTTAATAAGATCGACAAGATCAAGCTGATCTTTTTCTACATAAGAAGCGCCAACATCAACACCTTCTTTAACAAGGAAGGAATAAGCCATAGCGCCACCGATAATGAGGTGATTGGCTTTCTCAACCAAACTTAAAATCATACCAATCTTATCGGAGACTTTTGAACCGCCTACGACTACTGTGTAAGGGCTTTGCGTAGCGTTTTTAAGTTGGCTTAATTGAGCAAGTTCCTTTTCAACCAAAAAGCCAATACCCTTTCTAGCTTTGGGCATAAGGTTTGGCAAAGCAGCTACCGAGGCATGGGCACGATGCATAGCACCAAAAGCATCATTAACATAAACATCAATGCCTTTGAGAAGGTTTTTCGCAAACTCCTGCTCGTTATTAGCTTCGCCGCTATTAAAGCGCAGGTTTTCTAATAGAACAATTTGATCTTTACCAAGCTGATGCAAAAGCTGATCGACTGGCTCTTGATCATAATCTTGCACCAAAAGCACCTCTTTTCGCAACACCTCACTCAAACGCTGACCAACTGGCCGCAAGCTAGCGCTCGCATCGTCCTTGCTTTTAGGACGGCCTAAATGACTAGCGATAACAAGCTTACGCGTTTTAGTTAAAATATAGCGGATGCTGGGCAGAGCCTCCTCCAACCTGGTTTCATCAGTAATTTTACCTTGGTGCATGGGAAGGTTTAGATCAAGGCGCAAAAACACTGCTTTGCCGCTTAGTTCTAGTTCCTCAAGACGATTGAATTCCATTTTTACCTTTCCTTTGCAAAGTCTTAGATTTTCTTTTATACCTATTCCCAGATCCTGTCTTGAGCAAATTTAAGGATAGATATGAAAACGGTATCCTCCGAAATCAACCTTCCAGAAACCGAAAAAAGCATCCTCACTAAATGGGAAAAGACCAATGCTTTTGCCAAACAAAACGAGCGGCGTAAAGGGGCAAAAGAATTTGCTTTTTATGACGGCCCCCCCTTTGCTAATGGGCTGCCGCACTACGGTCACCTGCTAACTAACACGATCAAGGATGTGGTACCTCGCTACTGGATCATGAAAGGCTATAAGGTTGAGCGCCGATTTGGCTGGGACTGTCATGGCCTGCCTGTTGAGTTTGAGATTGAAAAAACTCACAACCTTAAAGGGCGAGAGGATATTCTAAGTCTAGGCGTTGAAAAATTCAATGAGCTTTGCAAAACATCCGTGAGTCATTTTACCAAAGAATGGCAACGTACCATCACACGACTTGGTCGTTGGGTTGATTGGAATAATCAATACCGCACCATGGACCTGCACTTTATGGAATCAGTGTGGTGGGTCTTCGCCGAACTTTTCCGCAAAGATCTTATCTATCAGGGCTTTAAGGTTGTTCCTTACTCGCCACGAACAGGTTCTGTCGTCTCTAATTTTGAAGCTAACCAGAACTACAAGGTAGTCCAAGATCCTGCTATTACCGTGAAGTTTAGAGAAAAAGGGACAAAAAACTCTTACTTTCTCTCTTGGACAACGACACCATGGACCCTACCATCAAACTTAGCTTTAGCGATGGGGCCAAAAGTCTCCTACAGCAAAATTTATATCAAGAGCAAAGATGAATATTGGACTCTTGCTACAGAGCGTATCGAGGCTTTGTGTCAAAAAGTTTTTGCAGGGCAAAAAGACTTCTCCACAGAGTATGAAATAATCGCTACCTACTTTGGCGAAGAGCTTGTTGGCCAAGAATATGAATGTCTTTTTCCTTTTTTCTCAACAACAAAAAATGCTTTTCGCGTTGTAAACGCTGATTTTGTCCAGCTTAGCGAAGGCACAGGCATCGTGCACCTAGCGCCTGCTTTTGGTGAAGACGATTTTTTCGCCTGCAAAAAAGAAGGTATCGAACTGGTCGATCCTATCGATGACTCAGCTATCTTCACAGCAAGCTGCCCAGATTATGCTGGTCTTTATATCAAAGATGCTGACAAAAAAATCATCAAAGATCTAAAGACAAAAGAAGCCCTTTTGTTGCATGAAACCATCAACCACTCCTATCCTTTTGATGAGCGAACAGACACTCCACTTATTTATAAAGCTGTTCCTTCCTGGTATGTTGCTGTTGAAAAAATCTTACCAAGACTCTGCGCCAACAACCAAAAAATCAACTGGGTACCCGCGCACGTCAAAAATGGCCGCATGGGCTCTTGGCTGGAGAATGCTAGAGACTGGGCAATTAGTCGCAACCGCTTCTGGGGGACACCTCTTCCTGTTTGGATATGCAAAGAAGATAAAGAGCACCTGGAAGTCTTTGCCAGTATCAAAGAGTTGGCCGAAAGATCAGGTCAAAAAATTCATGACCTGCACAAAGATAAAATGCAAAAAATTGCTTTTGCTTGTCACAAATGCTCAGGAGAAATGGCCTGTGTCGATTTTGTCTTTGATTGCTGGTTTGAATCGGGATCGATGCCGTATGCACAAAACCATTATCCATTTGAAAACCGCGACTTCTTCCAAGATAATTTTCCTGCGGACTTTATTGCAGAAGGGTTGGATCAGACACGCGGATGGTTTTATACCCTGACAATCTTGTCAGCGGCGCTATTTGACCAGCCTGCATTCAAAAATGTTATTGTCAACGGAATCATCCTTGCTGAAAATGGCGAAAAGATGAGTAAGCGTTTGAAGAATTATCCGGATCCGATGGAAGTCGTCAAAAAATATGGCGCCGATGCTGTACGTCTTTATCTGCTCCATAGCCCTGCGGTTAGAGCGGACGATTTATGCTTCAAAGAAGCAGGGGTGGAGCTTGTACTGCGACAGATTATGATTCCATTGTGGAACGCGTACAGTTTCTTTATTACCTATGCAACGATTTATCAATGGAAGCCGCCAGAAGATGGCATCGACCGCGCAAACCAGCGTCCGGATGCAGTGATTGACCGTTGGATCCTCTCCAAGCTCAACCAGCTTGTGAAGGAAGTGGAAGAGGGCATGGACGATTATGATCTTAGTCGTGCTGTCGAGCCATTTATTGGGTATGTTGACCTATTGAC
>CALBMD010000359.1 GCA_937896265.1 uncultured Pseudomonadota bacterium | reverse complement strand
TTCAAAAAACTCTAAAGCTTCTTCAACAGTCACTGGCAAGGCGCCCTCTTCTACTTTTAGCTCAGCAACAAATTTGCTGGCATGGGCAGTTAAATCGCTAATAGTTGCCTTGAGGGCTAATATAGAGTCCAATAAAGGTTCTAAACCTCGTTCTTTAGCGATTTGCGCCCTAGTTCTGCGTTTTGGTTTAAACGGCAGATAGAGATCTTCAAGGCCCTGTTTTGTTTCACAAGCCTCAAACTTAGCTTTTAGTTCCGGAAAAATCTTTGCTACTTCCGGATTACTCTTACAATGCTCCTCTACCACTTTAAGGTAGCGCACCTTCGTCGCTTCTAAGTCTTGAAAAAAAGCGTATCGATCGCGCAAATCACGCAAAGTGACTTCATCCATAGATCCTGTCACTTCTTTGCGATAGCGAGCGATAAAAGGAATGGTACATTCCTCTTCAAACAAAAGCTTTATAGCGTTGGCTGCATAATCACTACTAACTTTAAGCTCAGAAGAAATCTTTTTTAACAGATTGTCCATTCCTCTTTTTCCACCTTTTAATTAATTAGAGTAAACTTCAGTCCTTGAGAAAAAATACGCAACTTCCCGTGCTGCTGATTCCTTGGAATCTGATCCATGAACAGCATTTTCACCGATGTTGGCACCATAGAGCTTACGCAATGTGTTTGGCTTTGCTTGCTCTGGGTTTGTTGCTCCCATAATTTCGCGGTTTCTATCGATCGCTGACTCACCCCGTAGCACCATCAGTACCACTGGACCAGAAGTCATAAATGCTGTCAATTCGCCGAAGAAAGGGCGAGCTTTGTGCTCAGCGTAAAATCCTTCTGCTTCACTCTTAGACAGCCACTTCTTTTTCATGGCAACAACCTCAAAACCTTCTTCTTCAAAACGAGCAACAATCTTACCGATAACGCTCTTTGCGGTAGCATCTGGCTTAATAATGGATAGGGTCTCTTCTAACATTTTTCCTCCAAATATGGATATAAGACATGTTATGTCTGGGTTTTCGCCTCATTAAAGCAGCTCAAAGCCATGGAAGCAATATTTTTAGACAAGCAGCTGCAAAAAATCCCGCAACGAGATCATCCGCTAAAGTCCCAAAAGGAGTATTCACTCTTCTATCAATAAGACGGATGGGCCAGGGCTTTAAAATATCAAAGAAACGAAAAAGCAGAAAACCAAAGCAAAAAATCTTAATGCTTGGTTCAAAAAGCACTAAAGTCAGAGCTTGACCTAAAACCTCATCAATCACTATTGATTTAGGGTCATGGGTAGACCATTTTTTTTCCGTCTTATCAATGCAATAGACGGCAAAATAGCTTAAAACAAACAAGGACAGCAATAAGAAAATATAACCCCAGGGTAAAGAAAAGTAACTGTTCTTTACCCAAATTAGCAGCCAAGCTAGGGCTAGACCAGGGAGCGAGCCAAAAGTACCAGGGGCAAAAGGGATATGTCCGATATGAAATACAGTAGCAACATTTTCATGAAAGTTTGCTCGCACGCTCTTTAGCCTCGCTCGATAGTACAAATAGCTTCACCTAGTACTATAGGGCCGCCCACTTTGACAGCTAATTTTCGAAGAGTTCCCTTAATTGGGCTTTTAATTTGATTTTCCATCTTCATCGCTTCGATGATAGCAACTGTTTCACCAGCGTGCACACTTTCACCAACTGATTTATTGATCTTTAATACTGAGCCTACCAGAGGGGAAACTAACGTTAAATCCCCCTTTAGCTCAAGCGGGTCTTGTCGCATGGGCAAACCCGAAACAAAACGCCGCACCCTACCCTGACGTAAAGCTTTGTGCTGGCAATAGAGGTAGACTTCATCGGGGTCAAAACCAGAAGGGGCAATATCTAAAGATTGGTTAGGCCAGTAACATCTTTCGACACCATCTCTTTCAATAATGAAAATTTCTCGCAAGTCATCATAAAGAAGACTATACGCAAGCCCGTCAATATGGATAAAAGCCAAAACCCCCGCCTTGAAGTCGTCAGGCAGTTCGATCTTGATTTCTTCTTTATCCTGCCAAGTTACAAGCCACTCCATATCAAACCCCCAGCTGCCGACTTGCAGCGCTTATGGCAGCTAAATCGCGGTTTACATGGCCAGCCGACGGCTCATCTGCAACTTTCTCAAAATAGCTCTGCTCTTCTCGCAAAAAAGCGGTACTAAAATGCCCTTGGCGAAAGCCCTCATGCATGAGCAAGGCACGGTGAAAGGATTGATTGGTCCAAACGCCTTTAATCCGCATCTCCTCAAGAGCGCTAGAGAGTCTCGCTAAGCAATCTTCACGACTAGGAGCCCAGACGATAAGCTTAGCCAGTAGTGAATCAAAACTACTAGGAATAGCGTAGCCTTGATAAAGATGGCTATCGACACGAACAAAAGGGCCGCCTGGCCAAGCAAGCTTTGCCACTCGTCCGCTGGTTGGTCGAAAATCAAACCTTGGATCTTCACTATTGATCCGAGCTTCCATGCTCCAGCCATTCAACTTGGGCGCCCTCATATCAAGCGGCAAGCCCGATGCGACTTTGATTTGCTCGCGAACTAGATCAAGCCCTGTAACCATCTCAGTAACAGGATGTTCAACCTGCAACCTCGTATTCATTTCCATAAAATAGGGCTGACTTGGATCTTCAATAATAAACTCAACAGTTCCCAAACCTTGATAACCAGCATGAGCGGCAAGGCGCACCGCTAGGGCCCCAATATGCTCCCTTTGCGCTTCATTCAGAAAGGGACTAGGGCTTTCTTCAAACAGTTTTTGCTGCTTGCGCTGGATAGAGCAATCCCGCTCACCAAGATGAATACCATGCCCGTGCTCATCAAATAGCACCTGAATTTCAATATGCTTTGGTTTTTCTAAAAATTTTTCGCAAAATACATCATCACTCGCAAAATAAGCAAGAGCCTCTCGCTTACAAGAAGAAAATGCCTCTGCTAGGTCTTTCTTTTCATAAACTACCCTTTGCCCTTTGCCACCACCACCACGGGCGGCTTTTAAAATAATAGGGTAGCCAATTTTTTGAGCCCAAAATTCTAGCTCTTCTAATGATGCCAAAGGCTCTCGACAACCTGATAACACTGGAATATTTGCTTCTTCAGCTACTTTATGAGCCTTGATCTTATCACCCATAGTCGCTATAACTTGGGCACTTGGTCCAATAAATTTTAGCCCTGAAATAGTTGTCTGCTCAGCAAAAAAGGCATTTTCAGCCAAGAAGCCAAGGCCAGGATGAATAGCATCTGCTCCCACTTTTTTTGCAATAGCCACAATCTTGGCAGCATCAAGGTAAGTCTGAGCAAGCTCTCCTTTGCCTAAAAAGACTGCCTCATCAGCAAAAAATCGATGCAGGCAATAGGCATCCTCTGCTGAATAAATGGCAACAGTTTGCATACCAAGCATTTTTAACGTTCGTATAATCCGCACAGCTATTTCGCCGCGGTTGGCGATTAAAACCTTGTTAATAGCTCTCATAGAGGTATATTTCCATGGTTTTTCTTGTCATGCCGCTTTGCCGTCAGCGAACAAAGACCTCTGGTTAAATATTCGCGCGTTTCCTGAGGAAAAATAACAGCATCAATATACCCCTTGCTTGCAGCCGCGTAGGGATTAGCAAACTTTTGCGCATACTCAGCAACCAGTTTTTGTCTTGTTTGTTTAGGATCGGGAGATTTCTCAATTTCATTTTTAAAAATAATATTACAGGCCCCTTCTGCTCCCATAACAGCGATCTCGGCGCCAGGCCAGGCCAAGTTCAAGTCTGCCCCAATGTGCTTGGAAGCCATCACATCATAAGCACCGCCATAAGCCTTACGCAAAATAACAGTTAACTTCGGCACGGTTGCTTCACAGTAGGCATAAAGCAACTTGGCGCCATTTTTGATGATCCCACCTGCCTCTTGATCACTACCAGGTAAAAAGCCTGGAACATCAACAAAGGTAATAATTGGTAAATTAAAAGAATCCAAAAAACGAATAAAGCGAGCAGCCTTTTCAGACGCTCTAATGTCAAGTACCCCTGCCATATGAGCTGGATTATTAGCAACAACACCAACGCTAAAACCGGCTAATCGGGCAAAACCTATGACGATATTACAAGCATAGCTTTTCTTTACTTCAAAAAAGCTATCTGGATCAAAAACATTTTTAATAATATCTTGTACCGCATAAGGATGGTTGGCATTATCAGGAACAATCCTACAGATCTCTTCTTTTTGAATAGCTAAAGTCTCTTTGATATCTGGCTCTTGACTAAGAGTTGGGTCTGCAAGTCTTGGAGCATGATCTGTATTATGAGAAGGCAAATAAGATAAAAGCTTCTTGACAGCCCTCATCGCTAAAACATCATCATCAATTTCAAAATCGCAGACACCGCTTTTTACGGAATGAGTATGGCTGCCACCTAACTCATCAAAACTAATATCCTCACCGGTTACTGTCTTGATGACTGATGGACCAGTGATAAACATATGACTTGTCTTAGCCACCATAAAAATAAAATCGGTGAGAGCTGGCGAGTAAACCGCTCCGCCAGCACAAGGGCCCATAACAACTGATAGCTGAGGGATGATGCCACTAGCTTTAACGTTGCGCAAAAAAATATCGGCATAGCCTCCCAAACTGGAGACTCCCTCATGAATTCTAGCGCCTCCTGAGTCGTTTAAGCCAATAAGAGGCGCTTTGGCTACTAACGCCATTTCCATAATTTTGCAAATCTTTTGCGCATAAGCCTGAGAAAGGCTGCCACCAAAAACAGTAAAATCTTGGGAAAAAGCATAGACAAGACGGCCATCAATGCAGCCAAAACCTGTAACGACACCATCACCCAAAACTTTATTCTCAGCCATGCCAAAATCAACGCAGTTGTGGACAACAAAGGCATCAGTTTCAACAAAGCTACCCTCATCAAATAAATAGCTTAGCCGCTCTCTAGCGCTAAGTTTCCCTTTAGCATGTTGGGCAGCAATCTTCTCCTTGCCACCGCCCAAAAGAGCTTTGGCTCTATAGCACGCAAGTTCTTCATGCCCTTTTTGATAACTTGGTTTTGTACTGTCGCTCATCTTACCTTTCATCCCATGTGGTACTTGTTAAGCCTGGGAAGTCGAGCCAAAGAGTATTTAAGAAAACTCTATCTTTAACAATCTGCCAATCTGGATATTCTGGATAGCTTTTTTTAGTAAGATTAACAAAATCTTTGGCGGCAAAATCTGCACCGACTTCATTTTCCCAGACCACTTTGCCATTGTTTGTATCGATTAGAAACAAGGCAATTCGTAGGCTACGAACAGAATGTAATATTCCCCTAACATCTGATTTTTCTTCTCTAGCATGCAATAAAAATGGAATAAAAACTGCATCAGCATAGTTGACATTTAAGGACAGCTCGTGCAGCCATAACAGCCAATTGTTGTCTAAAAATACTGAGCGATTATAGATTTCCAGAGGATTAACATAGAACTTCTTATCTTTAACCTGCCAAAAACCCAAGAGCTTATCTAGTTGCTCTTGCTTGTTATTTGATTTGAGAAAATTGCTGACCAAATTAGGAGTATAGCCCTTTATAAAAGGCTGATTGGTGAAGCTTTTGATAACAAATTCATCTACCAAGCGACAAAATGCAACTATTTGACTATCAGAAAGGTTTGTCGCCAAAAAGCCGTCGTAGACTGAAGCTTGTGGCCAAAGCTTCGTAGGTAATACGGCAATGCGAGCTGGAATAAAATTCTGATACTCCAGAGCCAAACCAGACTGAGAACTTTTATCCTCAAGTGAAACACAGCTTGTAACAAGCAGGAGAATAAGAGAAAATATGGGACGGGTTGCTTTACAAATCATAAATCACCTTGCACAGCCTAGAACGTTCCTCCTAATTTAACACCGATATGTACGACTGCAAACAGCAATAGGGCCAAGATGACAATTAAAAACTACATTAATGGAAAATGGATCAATGCTAAGAGCAAAGAAAAGGTAGCTATCATAAATCCAGCTACCGAAGAAGTCTTAGGCTATACCCCGTTAGGAACAAAAAAAGATGTTGATGACGCAGTAGACGCTGGCCACAAAGCTTTTCGAGCTTGGCGTGATCTACCAGCAGTAGATCGTATTCAGTATTTTTTCAAAATGAAAGAAAAGTTAGAAGAAAGATTTCAGCATCTAAGCGAGACCATCACCAGAGAACATGGCAAAACCCTCAGCGAGAGTCGAGGTTCGGTTAGAAGAGCTATTCAAATGGTAGAAACCGCTTGCTCAATCCCTTCTTTGATGATGGGGCAAAACTTTGAAAATATCGCCAGATCTGTTGATTGTGCAACCGTAAGGCGCCCTATGGGAGTTTTCGCTGGCATTGCCCCTTTTAACTTTCCAGCTATGGTACCTTTTTGGTTTTGGCCGTTTGCGGTGGCCTGCGGCAATACCTATGTCCTTAAGGCTTCTGAAAGAGTTCCTCTAACTGCCGTTGAAGTGTTTAAGATCATCGATGAGATTGGCTTTCCCCCAGGGGTCGTAAACCTTGTTCATGGCGCTAAAGAAGTTGTAGATAGCCTTTGCACCCACCCACTGGTAAAAGGTGTTTCTTTTGTTGGCTCAACCCCTGTGGCTCGCCATGTCTATCAAACAGCTTCTTTTCACGGCAAGAGAGTGCAAGCATTAGGTGGTGCCAAAAATCTTATGGTTGTCTTACCAGACGCCCTTACAACAGGACTCAGAAAGACGACTGTTCAAACAGCAATTGATTCTATCACAGGCTGCGCTGGTGAGCGCTGTCTGGCCGGTTCGCTTGTTTTATGTGTTGGTGATGATACCTATGAAAATTTTAAACACCTTGCTCTAGAACAAGTTACAAAAATTCGTGTAGGAAATGGCCTTGACCCGCAATGCGATATGGGGCCTCTCATTTCAAATGAAGCAAAAAGCCGAGTCTCTGCTATGATCGCTAAAGCTGTCAAAGATGGAGCTAAGCTTTTACTCGATGGCCGAATAGACTGTCCTGAGTTAGGATACTATCTCAAACCTAGTATTCTAGCTGATATCCAAGCTCATTGGGATATAGCTAAAGAAGAAGTCTTTGGCCCGGTGGTTTTAATTAGCAAAGTAAAAACAATCGACGATGCTATTTCTTGGATTAATTCTATTCCTCTAGCAAACACAACAACCTTATTTACTAGCTCAGGTGCTATGGCGCGGAAGTTTGCCTACGAGGTGGACCCTAGCATGATTGGTATCAATATTGGAGTACCAGCACCTATGTCTTTTTTCTCTTTCGGAGGCAGTAAGGACTCCTTTTTTGGTGATATTAAGGTGCATGGCAAAGCCTCAGTAGAGTTCTTCACCGATTGCTATACCACGATTTATAGATGGCATCAGGAAGGAAATATCTGGGAGTCCTAGCTTGTGGGCTGGGTCTAAATTCACGCCAGCTGCTAGCTTAGAGCTCTCAGAAAAAAGACTGATGGACGCCAAGGAGATGCTTTTTGACGCTTTCACGATCTTCAGGATAAGTCATACCAAACCAAACAGAGTCTGACTCCATAACTTCAACGGAGAGACGATTTTGCTTTACTAAGGTATTGATCGCCTCAGGCAATAGAAATTCAGTCTTCTCAGCGTCTAGATGAACATTTAGAAAGTCGACAAAAAGCTGGTCTAAGTAAGCCATAATGACAGGTGTAAAGCCCCAAAAGTTCATCGAAACTCTTGTTTTAGGATCAAGAAATATCTTATCACCGGCCTCGTTAAGGCAAAAAACACCTTCGTTGTTATGATAAATTCCCCCCTGCTCTTTAATTGCAACAAGAATATTATCCTCAACGCGACAAATTCCACGGGTCACAGCACCAAAGTGAGATGTTGTTTTAGCCAACTCATAGGAAACCATGGCGCCACTTGCTTGGTTTGTGCTCGTTTTTTGCAAAAACCTTGCTATAAGCTGAAATGTATCAAGGCCATAGAAATCATCCGCGTTTATGATTGCGAAATTGCCGCTAATAGCGTTTTTAGCAGCCAATACTGCGTGAGCCGTACCCCAAGGGCTCTTTCTTGTTTGCGGGCATTTAAAACCAGCAGGTAAAGCTTCTAGATCTTGGATAACAAACTTAAGCGCAACCTTTTTGCCCCAGCGCGAACCAAGCATCTCTTGACAAATTTCTAAGAAGTCTCTTCTGACAATGACGACAATCTCCTTGATACCAGCATGCACCGCAGCTGAAATGGAGTAATCCATCAGAAACTCGCCTTGGGGCCCAACTCCTTCGAGCTGTTTCAACCCTTTGTAACGACTCCCGAGCCCAGCCGCCATGATCACCAAAGCCATATTGATATCTCCCTATAAACCTTCGCAAAATGAGACGATATCTTAGAAAAAGATAAAAATCCATGCTCGATTAATTTACTTGCTAGCGCCTTGATAGATATTTTGCTCAACTCCGTCAAAGGGACCCTTGATCAGAGCGACGTCGACAAGGTATTTTCTGATCGCTTGCTTAGGAAAGCGAATACCAGATTGATCTAGGACACGATAACAATCATAGATCATTTCTTCAACTACACTATAACGGTTTGATACCTTAAATTGCAGGGCATGCTTAAGAATGCGTTTAGTCATCCAACGCATCTTTCTATCCTTGATAATATTGATGCGAGAAAAATCAATCTTCTTCATATTACCAATAATTTGATTTCGATCCTTGCTAGAGACAACAGCTTTTTCGCCAACAATCATTTCATAAAGCAAAAGGCCAGCACTATAAATATCTGACTGGGGAACAACTGAGTTTTCAGTGATATGCTCAGGAGAATAATAGCCAGGGGTACCGACCATATAGTCTTTGTAGTCTTCAATATCTAATTTACAAGAAAGACCAAAATCATTGACATATACTTGACCACTTTTATCTAACATATAATTGGCAGCAGAAAGATCAGAATGAATAGTATCGTGTAAATGCAGATAATCAAGGCCAATTAAGATCTCAATGAGAATAGATAAAGCAATTAATGGTGGAAAATTACGATTCATCTTTAAAAGACCATGGCCTGACCAACCATCAATAAACTCTGTTACAATGTAGCATTCAGGTGGCTTAAAATAGCTATCAAGGTAACTCACTATATGGGTGTGATGAAGCCCTGAAACAATAAGTAGCTCTCGATGAAAAATACCAAGAAAACGCCTGTCGCTAATAAATTTAGGGTGCAGGACTTTGATTGCCACCGTCTTACCAGTTGTCTCATTAATAGCTTTGTAGACACTCCCAAGGCCACCAGCACCAACCTTATCAATGACACGGTAAATGCCAAGTCTTGGAACAGATTGCTTTTTCATACGTATCTGATCGGATCCAAACGAGCAGACTTTAAACCTCTGGCGAGAAAAGGAATTTGTTTATGAGCAAAGCAAGTTTTGACATCCATATTCATTTGGCAGGCAATGGCTGCGATTGCTCTGGCTGCTGGACCCACCCAAAGCTCCTAAAGCGGGCTAGTTTCCGCTTCCTCAAGTTTCTGCATGGTATTTCAGAACAGGAACTCACTGAACATATTGACGAAAACTGGGCCAAAAAGGCAAGCGAGCTAGTCGCCCAGTCCAGCGTCGATTTTGGGGTAGCGTTAGGATTTGACGGTGCTTATGACCAAAATGGTCAGTTTGACCCTCGCTTTAGTCAAATGCTTATACCACCCTCATGGGTCTTTTCGGTAGCAAAACGCTATCCAAATCTATTGCCTGGCCCATCTATTAATCCCGAGCGACACGATGCTCGGGATATCTTAGAGCACTGCATCGAACAAAAAGCCGTGCTGATAAAATGGCTGCCATCAGCTCAGAAAATTGACCCTGCTGGCTCGAAAGCAAAAGAGCTTTATGTCCGTTTAGCAGCAGCTGGCATACCGCTTTTGGTCCACTGTGGAGGCGAGCGCACATTTGCTAGCTACGAGCCAGCATTTAATGACGTCCGCAAGCTTGAAAGTGCCTTAGAGCTAGGAGTAAAAGTTATCTGCGCTCATAGCGCTACCACCGTCTTATTTGGCAGAGAGCGCGATCAGTTCCCTGATATTCTAACATTTATAGAAAGATATCCTCATTTCTGGCTTGACAACTCTGGATTATGCAATCCTGGGCGCTTTCATCATGTTGTCAAATTAGCTAGCCATCCTCTTATTCGCGAAAGAACTCTCTATGGCAGTGATTGGCCAGTACCCAGCAATACTTTTTATTTTGCAAGACACATTCCTTGGCGAGAAATTGCTCAGTTAGAGCAAATTCCCAACCAAATAGACCGTGATTTGACTGTCAAAACCCGTCTTGGGTACCCCAAAGAGAGCATAAACAAAGCAAATTATGTCTTAGCTAACCTCGATTTTTGGACAAAAAGATGCAGCTAAGGGCATTAAATTGGATCATTTTTCGATATGGCGGCGCCAACTGAGCAAAAATCAGCAAAAAATATTTTTTTTAACATCTTGTTTTTATTAGAAAAAATAATAGATGAAAAAAAAACCTGCGGAATATGCGTATTTTGAATTGATTATCAGTGCAAGCTGTTGAAATAATCAGGTAGACCATTGATATCACACCAATAGAAGGAGTAGATGATGAATAAAGCTGAGTTTGTAGATTTTATTGCTGGCAGAATGGAGACTAGCAAAGCAGAAGCAAGCCGTTTCTTGGATATTTTCATTGAAGGTATTCACAAAAATATCAACAAAGAAGAAATTCGCCTTTCTGGCCTAGGTACTTTCAACCGCACAAAGAGAAAAGCTCGCAGCGGTCGTAATCCACAGACTGGCGAAGAAATCAAGATCCCAGCAAAATGGGCACCAACCTTCAAGGCTGGCTCTGCGCTCAAAGAAGTTGTTCAAAGAAAGAAATAATCCTAAATCTCGCTCCCCCCTAAAACCTAGCGTTCTCTTGAAGTGATAAGCTATTATTTTCACTTTAAGGGGCTAGGTTTCTTTGAATTTGCTCAATTGATAAGCCTAAATCTTGAATAAGCTCAATCAAAAAAGCACGCTGCCAAAGTTCCTTATGGGGGATACTGAGGCTTGTTTGGCCTGAGTATAAAAGCATTTGGCAGGCGTCAAATCTAGGTGAGCTATCCTTTGCATAAAGCAAGATATCGATATCCATGTGACGATTTTCGCCCTTTTGCTGACGATTATGCCCAAGCCAATCTTCAATGCGCACAATCTCTTTATACAGCGCCTCTGGCAGCAGGTTAACGCGAAAATCAACAACCATATTGAGATATAAGGGCTGGCCAATTTCTCTGCCATCAGAATAAGAAAGCGGCTTGGTGAGGGCGGGCCTTGAGCGCGCTACAATGCTCCCCAAAAGCAAAAGCTCATGTTCAGCTTTCTGCAAGTTTTCGTGCAAATCACCTAAATTTGCACCCAATGATAAAAGATAGCGGTTTAAAATCATAGAATCACCAACAATTGCTGTTTGCAAATATTCAGAATAAATTTAGAATAAAAAACATACCTCCGTTATATCTATTTTGATTTAAGCGTTGGAAATCTAACGATGCTCTCTATTCTTGTAGTCGATGATTCAGATCAAGCTCGCGATTCTATCACAAGGACATTGGAAAAAAGCGGCTACAACATCGTAGGCGCTACCAACGGCCAAGCTGCTCTAGATAAAGTTAAAACCGGACAACGCTTTGATCTTATCTTAACCGATCTCAATATGCCGATCATGAATGGTTTGGAAATGTGCAAGCAAATATACGAACTAAATCTTGAACCCAAACAGCTGATTCTCGTCATATCTTCAGATATCAATCAGGAAGTGAAAGCAGAATTAAAAAACTACAACGTCGTAGGCACGCTTATCAAACCCATCAATCATACGACTCTACCACTAATCCTTAGTAAGATTTTTGAGAAATATAGGGCCAATAGAAATGATGGAAAAAAGCAATGATCTACTTGCCACCCATGAAATCTTCTCAATATTAGAACAGTCTTGCGAAATTAATAATTTTGCCTTTGACCAGTTACCCTATCTTTTGATCTTTTCAGATACCCAAGGCTTTGTCGTTAAAGCAAATTCGCAGGCTTGTGAGTATCTCTATTTGCCCAGAAAACAAATTCTTGGAAAACCCATATTTACTCTTTTAAAAGATCTCAAATCAAAAGATTTCTTTTTTGATTTCTTTACAAATCGAAGAGATCAACAAGAGCTTGCTGTTCAAACATATATCGACAACGGTGAAGAGGCTTTGCTTTGGCAAATTAAATATATTAAAAGCGACACAAACTGCGAGCTCTATGCAATTATTGGCACCAATGCAGCTGCCTTAAAAAAAACATATCAAGATGCTATGGTCAAAAGCTCGACTTTAACCTCGATGGCTACTTTGGCTGGAGGAATTGCTCATGAATTCAACAATCCCCTTGCTATCATTGAGGTGAGTGCGGAACATATCTTACAATTTGGGTCTGAAAACAAACGTCTGACAAAACATACTCAAAATGTATTAAATCATTGCCGCAGGATGACTCAAATCGTTGCTAATTTAAGAAAATTTGCAGAGCGATCTCCCAGTATTGAAACTTATAGAATCGATATAGGTTTTGTTGTTCATGAAGCTATTTCAGCTTTCGAAAAGCAAACAAAAGAACAAAATATTACTATTGCTACAGCTCTTGAATACGGACTTGAAATTTATGGTAACAATAAAGATATAAGAACCATCCTCGACGAACTCTTAAATAATTCTATCTATGCTCTAAAACAGCAAGAAAACACCCAAAAAAAGCAAATTGCTGTTAAGGCTTTTAAACAAGCAGATCAAGTGCTTATACAAATAGCAGACAATGGCATTGGAATAGCTGCAAGTATCGAAAAGAGAGTTTTTGATCCTTTTTTTACAACCAAGGAGATTGGGCAAGGGATTGGCCTTGGTTTATCGCTGGTTTACAACATTGTACAGATGTTGAAAGGAGAAACTAGATTTGAATCAAACCCTGGTAAAGACTGTGTCTTTACTATTAGCATACCTGCTGCTAGATAGAAGGGACAGGGAAATCCAAACATGGTAACAGATAGCTTTACTAACTTAGTAACTATTTTAAAGCAAAATAGTCTTGAAGCTCTCCGAGCAGAAAGCAACTTTGAACAACTCATTTTGCAAGAAAACAACGATCTAAAAAAACTCAATTTTCGCGATCGCATCGCTTGTATTTTTTTAGTAGGATCGGGCTTACAAATTAATTTCAAATTATATTATTGGTTAGATGATGTAGTATTTCTTTTGCAGAGGTTTCATCGCGATTTAAGTCGATCAAGCTTGGAGTATAAAGCTAGAGATTTTGCTAAAGAAGTAACCAATATCACTGTAGGGCGGCTAAAATCTCTTCTAAAAGAAGGGGGATTAAACCTAGGCCAAAGCCTTCCTGTCACAATAGACGGTTTTAATCAAATTTTTTCTTTAAAAAACTTGCCAAATAAACTTCAAACATCTTGGGATATTTTGGGACCTGAAATTGATTTTTGTTGTTTATGTGAGGTATTCTGTCCCAATGAAAGGGTTGAAAAGATTATTAAAAATCTTGATCCTCAAACTATCGCAAATAACATTGATCTCTTCTAATAAGAGCAAACTATTCAAAAATGCGATCTTTGTTTTCCTGATAAATTTTTGCAATTCCATCTCCTACTAGCCTTTTTACATTGCCAACCAACTCTTTGGCTTCACTTTCGCGACCCATTTTAAAATACTCCTGAGCAATAGCCAAATTCATAGTAGCAATAACTTCCTTACTATCCTGATGCATTTGGCTTGTGACACCAAATTCTCCATCTACCTGCTCTTTATGAATACGCTGCTCCTCTTGCGCAATAGCGCGCTTATATTCTAAAATAGCTTTTTCGCTGTGCCCTGTGCGAGCATATGCTGCTGCCAAATCTGCTCTCAACATTGGGCTTGCCTCCTGCGATAAAGCGCCTTCCAAATAAGGAATAGCTTCTTGATAACGTTTTTCTGAAGACAGCATTTTGCCAATTTCGCTTGCCAAAAAATGGTTGGCAGGATTTTTTTCATAAATATTCTTAAAGAAATTAATACCTTGCTCCCCCATCCTAGCAGTTGTATAAAGCTCAGAGAGTTCACTAGCAACAACTGAGTTCAATGGATTGATACGCAGAGCATGTTCTAGATAACCCATCGCTTTTTGAGGTGATTTAAAATCAATGATGTAAATCATGCCGATTTCGATAAGCGCCATCTCATTATTAGGATCTTTTTGTAGTATCTCTTCAAGAAGAGAAAGAGCCTCCTTAATTTTTCCGCCATCTACTAAAGCCATTGCTCTATCAAGGTCTTCATGATGGGTCATTGGATTAGGCTCTTCTTCTCCAGCAGTCTTTTGCGACATCTGTGCAAATTTGCTTACAGCATTATCATGAGCTTTCTCCTCAATGAGAAATGCATTTGACATCTCAGCCACCAAAAGAGATCTAGGCTGCCTTAACTTTTTTTCTGTTTTAATATGCTTTGCTATAGGCGAAGGTAATGGTCTATAGAGAAATAGCGCACCAAAAGTCACAAAGACACTCAACATAAAAAAAACTAAGGAGGCAATAAATCCACCCATTTTGCTTGAATGCTCATGATGCATACTAACAGACATTAAATTTTCTCATTGTTTTGTTTTTTAAAATCTTCCATTTTTACTTCAAGAGCGGAGACGACTTCTGAAACAGTCGAGCATAAAGTAATAAACCGAAAATCCTCTTTTAACATCAACTGTTCTGATAACACCCACTTGCGAAACCAAGCCATCAACTCCTCCCACATGCCTTGGCCTTCAAGTAGATATATAGGTTTAAATTCTTTATGAGAAACCTGCAACACCTGCCAAGAAAATAAAAATTCAAGCAATGTCCCAACACCACCGGGTGTCACTACTACCGCATGTGATATACGCATAAATTCATCAAGACGCGATGAGAATCGCTTATGAGGTCTTGTAACATCTAAATGATCATTCGCCTTGGTCTCAAAAGGCAAATCAATAGCCAGGCCAATAGACCGTCCCTTTGTGCCGGCATCTTTGGCGCCCTTATTAGCTGCAGCCATCAGCCCCGGGCCACCACCGGTGACCACATCAATACCCCGCAGACCCAGTTCATAAGCAAGCTGATAGACCTTGATATAGTGTTTTGATCCTTCCTTAGCTCTAGCTGAACCAAAAATGGCCACTCTGAAGTGTTCATTCTCCATGCTTGATAGCAAAGAATCCATATCTGCAACAATTTCGTTTAATTGATGAATCTTAGCTCCAAGATGCTTTCGAATATCTTTTTTTTCAGGCCCCATACACCCTCACCAAATTTAAGACTAACTTCAATATCAGGCATTATGCTTTCTTTTTGCCAAAATGCCCAAAAAATCTTTTATCTTGAGAAGAAATCTAGTTCTTCGAGGGTTTGAGTTATGCTTTCTTATGCCGATAAGAATATAAAATGCCATGAGAACAGCCATGCAGCACGCAAGCTATTTTTTTTCTCTCTTCCTAGGCGTCGGATTTGTAGCCTTAGCTGAGCCGCCTATTGCCCTAAAACCAAATACAGTTGTCACGGAAACTTCTCAAGATCAAATGGGGATTGATCTACTTGGAACCATCTTGCAAAAAAATGAGGCCGATAACGTTATTTTAATTAAGCAATTAAGTAATAAAAAAGTAGATGCTTTCAGGATTGGTTTTAAAATTCTTGACAAATACTGGATTACAAAAATTGCCAAGGACTTTATCGAAGTCTCAGAAAACAAGGATAGCCAAGCTGTTCTTACCAGAATCTATTCCGATGCTTTTGACCTAAAAATAGCAGCAAAACCTACTTTAGAACCAAAAATAGCAACTGGCTCTCTACCTTCCACTTTTGAAGAAGAAGGTTTTAAGCGAGACAATAATAATGTGGCCTTGACCGAAGACTATCGCAAAAAAATCAAAGAAGACCTACCAAAAATCCTGATGCAAGCAAGCGCTGAACCCGCTATGAAAGATGGAGTTATCATAGGATTTTCAATCGATCAAATCGAAGAAAACAGCATTTTCCAGAAGATAGGCCTGATAAACGGGGATATTGTCACTTCAATCAATGGAAGAAATCTTTCTGATGTAACTGCTGCTATTGCTATACTGCAATCTTTAAAAGATGCTAACTCTGTCTCCTTTGAGGTCACACGCGGTGACCAAGCCCTCCAATTCAAGGGTGAAGTACACTAAGTTACAAATGCCAAAGAAGAGATTTGGAAGAAGTTGAAGAAACTAGCGCTTCTGCAAATAAAAAGTGTCTTTGCTTAATTTGTCGTCTTTAAGAGGCTTGATAGATATCGTCTATATTTGACAGCTCAGCATCAGCTAAATCTTTTTTGATATCTTCAATACTAGCTGGTCTATGAAATAAAAACCCTTGAATTAAATCGACGCCTATTTGCTGCAAAACCTTCATCTCTTCTATATTTTCAACACCTTCAGCTAATATAACAGAGTTGGTTATTTTAGCTGCATTGACAAGACCTGAAACAAAAGCTTTTTTGGGGTCATCATTTTGAATGTCTTGAATAAGACTACGATCAAGCTTAACAATATCCGGCTTAATTTTAATGATTCTGTCCATGCCAGCATAACCTTTACCAAAGTCATCGATGGCAATTGAATAATTCTTGCGAGCTAATTTCTCTCTCGCCTGCAGCAATAGACCAAAATTATTGATGGCCTCTGATTCAGAGACTTCAAAAGTAATGCGCGTACCTTGCGGTATAAGATGTTGAAGCTGTTCTATATAGTAGAAATTTCTTGGCAAAATATTAGCCATCAGTTGGCCAGGTAAGTCACCAAAATTATTAGCAGCCAAACGTAGACAAGCTTGATCAAGCTCCAAGGTTAGTTTAACACTTGAAGCCATGGCAAAGATAATATCCGGTCGCAAATATTTAGCTTCAAGATAGATAGGTCCTTCTTGAGCCAAAAGCTGGTCAACCATCTTAATATTGACTCGAATCAATGACTCAAAACCAAAAATGTGTTTTACCAAATGCTTCATGCTACCTTCTTGCGCACAAGCTAAAACTTCCTGCTCAGTAATGCCTGGGGCATAAAAGACAGCTTGGTAATGGGGCACAAGCAAGTTGCGAGTTTGAATCAACGCTTGAATAAACTCTCTTTGTCGATCATAGGTTCGTTGGCTTTGCACCTTAGCCGCACTTTTAGCTGACTCAAAGAGATTTTCTATCGTCTCTGCGGCGTCAACACAAGGGTTATATAAAGCCGTTGCATACCCAACACTAAATTTTGGAATTAGCATCAAGTAATTTGGTAAGATCCGCTGGTAAGATGTCGTAAAAAGTTCTGCCCATAGCAAATGTTGTAACTTAACAAGAATTCGATCAGACAATTTCTCTAGACTGCCTGGGGCTCGAAAGGAATCTGATGTTCTTGATTCTTCAAGAATGATAACGTAAGTATTACTTGATGGCGAAAGCTGGCAAAGGATATCTCGCCCTCTAAAGCTCCCCTTGCTACCCCAAATTTCGACAAGAAGCTGTTGAAAGCAAATTTTTAGCTTATTATAAACATCCGCCCCATATTCAATCGCAACTCTTCTAAAATCTGAAGCATGAATAGTGATGATGCTAAGCGCGCCTACCTGTCGCAGCATATGTAAAGAAAGCATAGGATTATAAACAGGAATTTTATTACGATTGATTAACCGCTTGGAAAGACCAAGCACACCAGACAAATCTAATATTTCAAGGATATCTGCTGCTAAAGGTGATTTAAGCCAAGAGACCATCTCTGAACGAGATCTATCCTCAAAGTCAATGTGCTGGCTTTTATCGCTACATATAATTACAGGCACCCTTCTTCCCAAAGCTTCCAACAAGTCAAGCCAGGCATTATCAGGAAGTCCAGGAAGTGTCGGCTCACAGACAAGAGCTTGTATACCAATAATCTTGGCATAAAGCTGATCAAGGATAGAGCCGTCTTTTTTGGCAAAAAAAACGAACCCGCCCCCTAGACCTTGAAGGTCTTTTTTTAGGTTCTTAACTAGATTTTGATTTGTTAGTATAAAACAAATCATACTTTTTTCCAGATTCGATCCATCACCTGATTCATCGGTTAAAGATCGAAAGACCCTAAATATGAGGTTTTGTTTTTTGATAAAAAAGCCGCATTTTGCCATAAATCTTAGGCATAAATTTGGCCGCCGAGAGTTTCTTTTTACTTTTTGCGGCTCGCTAGCGTCTTTCATTGTTTCTTGTAAGAGCAGTAACTCGCGCAAAGAGGATAACTCGCCTTTGCTGAATAAAAACACAACACCAACACCCAAACCATCATCAAGCCCAAACTCATCACAAGCGCCATCCCCTTCACCAAGAGCAGATATAAGCTGTACTTTAGGATCTCCTCTTTTTGATTTGACTAAAATTGACGAAGGTAATGATACTTATAATACTAGTTTCATGATATATGGCACCCGAGCTTCAGCTTTAATTGCATTCAAAATAGTCTTCTTTAATGACAAGGTAAGCAATTTTTATCTAACAGATGAGCAAGGCAGACCATTTGTACACCGTTTCATAAACTTAGATATCGATCAAAATCTCGATCAAACATACAAAACTTTTGTTTTTGACAATTTGAATCTGGAGGGCTGTCAAAAAATTGTTACTGTTTTTCAAACAGACGGGGGTTTTGTAAAAAAGACACCCAGCGAAACGTTTCATTTTGCGACAACATTTAGGGGTTTAGAGGTACGCCCTAGCCGTAACAATTTTGTATTTAAAACACTTTGCTATACCTTAGTGAATCGTGTTTGCCAAACGGCTATCTCTGAAGAAATTTGCCCATTCCCTGAACTTATCGACTGTACTATTACTAATTTAAGCGGTGAAGTACTAAGCGAGCATGGCTATAACTTTACTAATATTATCGATAATAGCTATATAGCTGCCTACAAACTAGCTGCAGCAGGAAGCTATTATGAGAGAAGATTGGTTTGCTTTAGCTAAAGGCTTTATTAAGAAAAGGTATAAAGATGAGTTGCCAAAATGCTATTGATATCATCAAGGCACAGCAGTTTCTCCAATTAGACGATCAAAACCTTGCCTATTGGATTGATGGCAATGAAACTCAGCAGCAAAGCAACCTGGCAATAAAGCTCTACTTGCCATTAACCTCTAATCAAACCATCGACAAGGTTGTTTTAGTAGTTGACTCCATTTTGTTGGAGACAAGATATCTACGAAACAAAGCAGGATTTTTGCCAAGTTACCTTTTATTTCATCGTTTAAACCTAACCTTTGCCAAATCACTAAATCTTCTTATTGGCGTTACTGATGGCAAGACCTACACAACCTATGCCAAGACACTTGGAAAAAATAGTTTAAAAGCGAATAGATTAGCTAACTGGTGCCTGCCGAAGAAAGAAATCATTTTTAGTGCCAACGCTCTACGAAAAGATCTGATTTATGCCACCTACCAGTTACCGAACATGACAGTTGAAATAAGCCATACCCGCGAATGCAAAAACCAGAGTTTCCTTTTGCCTAAAGTCAATCTAAGCAGTATGTCAGCTAACGGTGGTTTTGATCTCAAGGTCGATCTCTCAACCCTGCCTACAAACTTTTTGGCCACTGTCAAAACTATCTTTGTAACAGACCCTGTTGGTCACCTCTTAGGCTATACAAAACCCTCGCTAGCTCAGCTTACTGCACCAGTTAGCGTTAATGCCATTCAACCCCTTCTTTTTGAGAAAGATTTCAAGACAAAACTAACTCACCAACCAAAGGTGCAAGAGTGTCCTTTTTTGCGGGTATTAGTGGATATGGACACTACAGGCTCCCTTACAACTAGCCTTAATCTTCATTAATAATAGCCTAGAATGCTAATCAGTGCTAAATTCGACGCGAGTCCACCAGCCGGACAATAAACTTACAAATAAAAAGACGGATAGGTCAAAATGAGCAGTAATCCCTGGGGCATTCCCTATAAGAGTAGCGCTGAAATCAGAGAAGGCTATATTAAATTCTTTGAAGCTAAAGACCATCGCTTTGTCAAATCAGCCAGTGTTGCTCCCCAAGATGATCCTACTTTACTATTCACAAACTCTGGCATGGCTCAATTCAAAGGCGTCTTTTTAGGTAATAATCCTCAAAACTTAAGACGCGTTGTAAACAGCCAAAAATGCCTTCGCGTCTCAGGTAAACATAACGACTTAGAAGAAGTTGGCTTTGATGGCACTCACCATACATTCTTTGAAATGCTTGGTAACTGGTCCTTTGGTGACTATTACAAAAAAGAAGCTATTCTCTGGGCATGGGAACTTTTGACAAAAATATGGCAATTGCCTAAAGAGCGTCTTTTTGCCACTGTCCATCTAGATGACGATGAAGCGTTTGAAATCTGGTCTAAACATACAGATATCGACAAAACACATATCATGCGCTTTGACAAAGAAAATTTCTGGGAAATGGGACCTGTTGGGCCTTGTGGGCCTTGTTCAGAAATCAATTTTGATTTAGGTGACTTAAATACGCAAAAAGAAACTTTTGCGGACAAAATAGGCGGCGTGAACGGTTCAGATGGACGCTATATTGAAATCTGGAACCTTGTTTTCATGCAGTTCGAGCGGCTCAAAGACGGCAGTTTAAAGCAACTAGCAGCAACTCACGTCGATACCGGCGCTGGTCTTGAAAGACTATGCTCGGTCATTCAAGGCCAAACATCAAACTACCACACAGATCTTTTCATGCCAATTATTACAAGCATTGAAAAGATGACTGGCGTGAGCTACCACTTGGATCAACGAGGCAACCCTCACAGAGTGTTAGCAGATCATATCCGTACTTTATGCTTTGCTATCGCCGATGGCGCCATTCCAGCCAATGACGGCCGCGGTTATATTATTCGACGGATTTTACGTCGAGCTAGCCGCTTTGCCCACCAACTTGGGCAAAAAGAGCCTTTTATTTATAAATTAGCAGCGGTTGTATGCGAAAAAATGGGAACCTTTTTTCCTGAAGTTTCAGAACAGCTAAGTTACATTCAAGATGTCATTCGCGATGAAGAGCAGCGATTTCTGCAGACCTTAGACTTAGGATTAAACCGCATCAATCAGGAAATAGAGAAGACAAAAAAACATGGTAAACAGCTATTAAGCGGCGAAACAGCCTTTTTGTTGCACGATACTTTTGGTTTTCCTATCGATTTGACTCAGATGATTGCCCAAGAACATGGCCTAAAAGTTAATGAGCTAGAATTTGCTCAAAAAATGGAAGAGCAAAAGGTTCGAGCCAGAGCTCATGCTAAATTTACTAATGTTTTTGCCAGCGAGGAAAACTGGCAAAACTTATCTAATAGCAAGCATACGGAGTTTAGTGGCTATAGTGGCCTTGAAAATCAAGCGACGGTGCTGCGTTATTTAGAAGATGATGGCTATGTATTTATCGTTCTAGACAAAAGCCCCTTCTATGCCGAAGCTGGTGGCCAAACTGGCGATCTAGGAGTTATTGAAAATCAAGAAATTTCATTTCAAGTCTTAGATACTATTAAAGTCACTGATCTTCATATTCATAAATGCTTATTAAAAGCTGGAGCCCTGACCGAAAAGTCAATGGCTATTCCTATGCATGCTCGTGTTGACAAAGAGCTGCGCAGCTTAACTATGAAAAATCACTCAGCCACTCATTTACTGCACGCTAGCCTAAGAAACATTATAGGGTCTCATGTTAAGCAGCAGGGGTCTTCTGTTGGCCCAAAGAGGCTTCGCTTTGACTTTACTCACAATAAAGCGCTTGATGAGCATCAACTACAAGCCATCGAAGCTATGGTGAATACTCAAATTCAAAACAATTTGAAGGTTAATACAACCATTGAATCTTTTGAAGAAGCAAAAAAATCTGGAGCGATGGCTTTGTTTGGTGAAAAATACCAAGATGAGGTCCGCGTCTTAAGCATGGGTGAATTCAGCAAAGAGCTATGTGGCGGTACCCATGTTAGCCACACTGGCGAGATAGGTCTTTTTAGAATCCTAAGCGAGGCTGCTATTGCCTCTGGAGTAAGGCGTTTGGAGGCTGTGACAGGCCCAGAAGCACTCGATCTAGCTAACCAAGATAAAAACTTGCTTAGCCAACTAGAAGCTCTATTTAAAACACCTAAAGACAAACTTTTCGAAAAACTACAGCTCCTTAACCAAAAAGCAAAAGATCTAGAAAAAGATCTAAGCAAGATCAAAGAAGCTGAGCTTGACAGCAACCTTGATAAGGTACTCTCCAAAAATAATAAAATCGGCGCTTATCGTTATGTTGTGTGCAAACTTGATGCTAAAGATTTTCCAAGAGCAAGCTTACAGATTGTCCTTGATCAGGCTGTTGATAAGTTAGCTGATGGGGTCTGCTTTTTTACGCAGGTAGAAGAAGGGCAGTTATCTTTTATTGCAGCAGTTGGCCCAAACTTACGGCCCCACTTCAAAGCAGCAGTGCTTATCAGTGAGATTTGCCAAAAAATCGGAGCAAAAGGCGGTGGGCGCGACGATAAAGCCAGAGCCGGCACCAAAGAACCAGAGCGCGAGCAGGAGGTTTTAGAGCTGGCAGAAAAATGGCTGCAAACATGCCTGAGTCAGCTTTGACGCACATACCATTTAGATTTAGCAAAAGATCCATAGCAGGAGGCTTTCTTGGCTTCTTAGTTTTGGGTTTTATAGCTACTCTTTTGCCTTTTCTTCTTGAAATTCGCGCTATGAAAACTCAGAGTATTACAGTTAAAAGGCGCCAATCTAACAATACGTTTATTGAAGTTAAAGTTGGTAAAAAAGAGAAGGGTTGGGCGCCAATATCAAGAATTTCTCGCTATACTCAAAGCGCTGTGCTTATTGCTGAAGATGATCGTTTTTACTCTCATTTTGGCATCGACTTCGAAGAAATTGCCACAAGTATTTCTTTAAATCTTAAAACAAAACATTATACTCGCGGCGCTTCAACCATTACCCAACAGGTAATTAAAACAGCCTTCTTAAGCCCTGAAAAATCAATTGCACGCAAGATTTTTGAAGCTATCGGTGCCTTATATCTTGAAACTATTATGACTAAGCGAGAAATTCTTGAATGGTATCTGAACTTGGTAAATTTTGGCCAAAGCAAGTATGGCATCCAAACAGCCAGTGAGTTTTATTTTGGCACAAGTTCTGAGCTTTTATCTGTAAGCCAGTCTGTACTATTAGCCTTAATCTTGCGCAGCCCCGACAAGTTGGGAAAATTTATTAAGGCCAAAAATCTTGGCCGGAAAACTCAAGCCCTATTTGCCATTTATTTAGACAGAATGCTTGAGAAAAAACTCATTAGCTTTCCCCAGTGGCAAGCAACCATGTTGACAGGTAACTTTGGTCTACCTATCCAGTCTTATGAAGTAGTCCATGACTGAAAGAACTTTTTTGCATATTGGCAAAAGCGGTCAATCTCCTACCACAGTTTTTTTTCAGGTGCAGATCGTCAAACAT
>CALBMD010000358.1 GCA_937896265.1 uncultured Pseudomonadota bacterium | reverse complement strand
GTCATGCGTTCGCTGATAGCAATTGCTTGGCCAGCGTCTTTTCAGTTTTTGATAGGTAGCGGCAGCTGGATTCTCCTGACACGCCTTATCGCGCAAACAGGAGGTACAGCTGCTTCTGCTGGCTATCAAATTGCTTTCCGCAATTTTATCTTTTTTATTTTGCCAGCTTGGGGACTTAGTAATGCTGCCGCGACATTGGTTGGGCAGAATCTGGGGGCCAAGCAGTACGCTCGTGCTGAAGAAAGTGTTTATACTACAGCACGATATAGCACTATCCTTATGGCGTTTGTAACGCTGTTATTTCTCGTAGTCTCTGAGCCTATTATTCGCATATTTAGTCAGGATCCGATAGTTGTTGCTCACGGTGCTACAGGTCTTCGGATCATCGGTTCTGGGTATGTTTTCTATGGTATCGGCATGGTCATGTCGCAAGCGCTCAATGGTGCGGGAGATACGACAACACCTACGTGGATCAATTTTTTTTGTTATTGGGTGTTTGAAACACCATTGGCTTATTTCTTGGCACTCGTTCTTGGGCTCGGTGCCGTGGGTGCAATCGTCGCCGTCCCCATTTCCAATGCATTAGTAGCATTGGTCTCTTGGCTTTATTTTCGTCGTGGTCGCTGGAAGAGTGTCGAGGTCTAATCAGTCAGTTGATTTTCCTATAGACATGAGATCACCCCTAGCTTAGGATGCGCGCGGTTTCCTTTAAATATGGGGGTGTTATGTTGAAGGGATTTTTTGGTTTCATTTTATTAGTGGTTCTTGGAATGAACCCAGGGTGGTTAAGAGCATCTTCTGGTTTAGATGAAGATGAAAAGCGCGGGTTAGCGGAACAGGTTTTTCATAGCCCTGACCTTGCTGTTGCATGTTGGGCAGTTTGGCAAATTGAAAATAACATAGAAGACACAAAAGAGCTTATCTACCTTTATCAGAGTGCTTTCAATAGAGAAGTCAACTATTTAGAGAAGCTCGGGATGCTTATTGACATGCTATATTATCAGTCTCAGTCGCTTATTCCAATGCGTTCCTTTGTCTGTCTATACTCCGAGTGGCTTTCTAAAGGCAGAACAAATGATCGAGAAAAATTGAAGTGGAGGTGGATGTTAGGAGAAAGAACAGACATTTTGGTGCATGCTAGAGAAATGTGGTGGTCGTCCTCCTGGAAAGCAATAGATCTGACTATCTACCCAGAGAATAAGAACAAGCGCCAGCTTCGTAAAAACTGAAATCAGCGATTATTGATTACACTATTTGCTTGCCTCTCACAAAAGCAATTAGCTAGTCTACCCATCAAAAGATTTTGTTGGGAGATTTAATGAAGCAATATGTAAAATGTTTGTTTATAGCTGCCATTCTCTTTAGCTCATATTGTCATGCTTATGAGATTGTTTCTGGTTTTGATATTTATCACAATTGGCCTTCTTATTGGCAAAGAGTGGGAAGATTAAAAAATAAATTATGGAATCAATGTCTTGCGCAAGGCTTTAGTAAAATTAAATATGGTAAAGTCCAGTATGAATATAGAACTTACACCTCTAGACGCAACGAATATTTTATAGCGCTTGTTGCTAGATGCGAAACTAAAGTTCCTTAAAGCATATTGTTGACCATCGCGTCAACCGCTTATTCGCTTGCCTCTCCCAAAAGTAATTAGTTAATCTACCCATCAGAGATTTTGTTGGGAGGTCTTATGAAACGATATGTGAGATATCTGTTTATGATGACTGTTCTCTCTAGTTCATTTTGCTATGCCGATATTCTTTATGAGCATCATTTTTACGAACATTGGTATGAGCGTTGGAGGATCGTGAAAGCGTTAGAAGCTAAACTGTCAAATAGATGTTTGTTAAAAGGTTTTGATGAAGTGGAGTATATAAGCGTCAGTGATAGGATGTCTTATGATTATTGCTATCGTCCGACTTATTATATTACCATGGCTGCTAGGTGTGTTGGGGCATCGACATAAGTTTTGTATGCCATATCTCTCGAAGAAGCCAAAGCATTAGTACAAAATGAATTAACCCACAGATCTCTCTAATCCATCCCCAAGGGTAGAAATTAAACTGTCCTGTCCAAACGTGGAGCAGAGTAAAAAGCGACAACCAGCTAGCAAAACTAACAGTAGCGTAATTTAATTTTTGTACTTTCTTGCTATCAAGCATCTTAGTTTCTATTTCTTTTAAATACCAATAAGCATAGAGAACAGCGAGTGTCAGATAAAACTGCTGATGCCCAACCTTATACCAAAGAAAAAGAGCAAAGGTCATCAGCAAGCAACTTAAGGCGGTATCAAGCTTTTGACGCCAAGTTAACCATAAGACCCATAAGGCACTGATGGCCATGAGTGGTAAACTCAGGACTTGCAGATTGAGGTGATATCCCATCCAAACAAACGGGTTAAATGTACCTTCAAGATAGCGGAAAATAGATAGGAGCTTTGGTTCTCTATTGCCAGCAAATAAAAAGGGCGCAAAGACACCTATATCCCACTTTGCATAACACAAGCCAAACATTAATAAGCATACTAGAGTTGTGGAAGCAATAAGCTTAAAGCGAAACGAAAAGCCTTTTTTATATGCAAGAAGTGGAAGGTAGGCAATAGGGAAGAACTTTAGCCCAATAGCGAGAGCTAGAAAAAAACCACTAGTTATCTCATAGTCACGTTCTAAAAAAATGAGGCTAAGCATGACAAAGAAGCAAACATGCATGTCTAAATCGCCATTGTAGAAAACACTCAATAGAAAAAAAGGGCTGAACAAATAGAAAAGAGAAGCTTTTTTTAAATCTGGGTTGGTAAAAAAGAGTTTAGAGAAGCGGTGTAGTAACCACATGACAGTCCCA
>CALBMD010000357.1 GCA_937896265.1 uncultured Pseudomonadota bacterium | reverse complement strand
AAAAACCATGCTCTTCAGCAAATACGGAAAAGATAAAGTCCGTGTGTCGCGCCGGCAGAAACTGCAACTGGGTCTGCGTTCCTTGCAGAAAGCCTTTGCCAAACTGCTTGCCAGAACCAATGGCAACCAAGGACTGTAGCGAGTTATAGCCAGAGCCACTAGGATCCATATTAGGATTTAATAAATTGAGAATCCGCAGTTTTTGATATGGTCTAAGAAAAAATATCCATCCCAAGACAGAGGTCGCTAGCGAGCCAGAGAGTATAGAAAGGAAAGTACGATAGCTCACCTCAATACGCACAAAAAAGAGTTGCGCAAAAGCAATCAAGAGACATACCCCTGCAGTGCCAAAATCAGGCTGCTTAAAAATCAAAACAAACACTAGCAAGATATTTGCTAGCACAGGCCACAAGGTCTTGAGTCTAAAAGTATAAATATTGCTATTGTTATAGAAAAATTTAGCCACATAAAGAACCATAGCTAATTTAGCAAATTCAGATGGCTGGAAGCGAAAGCCCAAAAGGCTAATCCAGCGTGTTGCACCACCTGCTGAATGGCCCAAAACCAGCACAACAGCTAAAGAAAAGGTAATCAACCCATGAATGACATAGGAATAAGCATTAACAAGACGCATAGGCACAAACCAGCCAACAACAAAAAACACTGCTAGCCCGACAAAAGCGTGCTTCATCTGTGCATCAAAAAAACGTCCGTCGACACTAGCGCTATAAAGGTTAGCTAACCCAATACAGGCCAAGATGATAAATATACCAAATAATGTTGCCACATTTTGGCTAAAAAACGGTTTGCTGGACACTCTTTGCTCCTGACTTTTGGCTAATGTTCTCAGCTCGCGCTTTTTTTAACTGCCAATAAGAGTTAATGATCTTGTGCGCAACAGGAGCAGCTGCCGTAGAACCACCACCTACGTAGTCATTTTCACTCACCACAGCAATCGCTATTTCAGCATTTTCAACTGGTGAGAAGGCAGCAAACATCGCATGTTCACGCCAGCGCATGCTTACCTCTGAATTTTGATTACGGTTTTTCTTCAAACTCACAACCTGCACTGACCCTGTTTTGCCAGCAACAGTTACTCCTTCCACCTGAGCATTGCGGCCCGTACCTTCCTTAACCACAGTATGAAGAATATCTCTAAGCAAAGCAAAATGCTCAGGCTTGATGATGTCTACTTGGGAAATCAGCTCAGGCTTTTTCTCCAGCACAGTCTCACCCATGAAGTTTGTCACCTTACTCACAATATAAGGACGCCAAATCTTGCCGCCATTAGCAAAGGAAGCATAGACACTGGCTATCTGGATAGGAGTCAAAAGGTTAGCACTTTGACCGATAGCTAAAAGTGGTGTGTCGCCAATTGTCCAGGACATATTAGGAATCAACTTTTTTGCTGCCGTAGTCGGAATTAAACCGGGGTCTTCTTTATTAAGATTTAAACCAAGTTTAGAGCCAAGCCCAAAAGCCTTGGCATACTTTGCCAAGCGATCAACTCCAAGCTCAATCCCCAAATTATAGAAATAGACATCACAAGAGCGCATAAGTGCTGTGCGAAGATTAACGCGCCCATGCCCTGAACGTTGATAACAGTGAAAGACATCCTTGCCTAAGGAAAAGGAGCCACCACATTGATAAGCACTCTGAGGGTTTACAATGCCCTCAGATAAAGCAGCTAACGCCACAATTGGCTTATAAACACTACCAGGAGGAAAAGTCCCACCCGTAGTTTTATCAAAAAGGGGCTTATAGGGATCAGCAAGCAAAGCCTGCCATTTATCAGGTGTAAGGCCATCTTGATAAATAGCAGGGTTATAACTTGGAGCGCTAATCATTGCTAAAATTTCGCCATTTTGGGGATTTAAAACAACGACAGCCCCGTATTTTCCTTTAAAAGCAGCATTGGCAGCACGCTGTAAGTCGCGATCGATGGTTAAAGTGAGATCAGAACCTGGAACAGCTGATTTAACAGGCAACTCCCAAGTGTTTTGCTCAGTAGCAGCCGATTGACGACCAAAAGCATCGACTTGGATATAGCGATAACCCCGCTCACCACGCAGAATATGTTCCCACTTTGCTTCTAGCCCTTGCTTACCAACTAAATCACCAGGTAAATATGGATTACCAGGCGAGTCTTCATTGCGATCTTTAAGTTCTTTACCGGAAATCTCACTCATATAACCGACAATATGGGCAGGTGTTTCATCACTATAGTCGCGACGAGGAGCAATATTGACTTCTATACCTGGCAAAAAGACTTTATTGGATTCAATAATCGAAACCTCATGCAAGGAGAGATTTCGCTTTAAGGTAATAGGCAGAAACTTTGGTCGACCAGCATTAGCCTTGAGCATTGATTCAAAAGTATTTTGAGGTACTTGCAACAAGTTAGAAAGAATTTTTAACGTTGTTTCGCGATTTTTTAGGTACTGTGGCACAAAGACTAAATCAAAAAAAGGTCGATTGCCAAGAACAATTTGACCGTTGCGATCAAAAATCAAACCTCTTTGCGCTGGAATTTCAATGCGACGAATACGATTGTTTTCAGAGATATTTCGATAAAAATCACCCCGATATATCTGCAAATGCCAAAGGCGCACACACAGAATACAGAAAACAAAGACAATCACAACGCTAGAAAAGAAAAAACGTGACTCAAGGCGAGGTGTTTCTTGGCTATAACGAACTTTCATGTCAAATCTCTACCGCTAGCCAAGAAATGGCGTTGTACCAGTGCCAAACCAAATAAAGTACTTAACGTAATACCCAAAAGCTTCTGCGCTACAATAAACAATGTGAAATAACCATAGTCGCCCGTCTTGACACAGGTGACAATAGTTTCAAAAAGAAAAACACCAATACCTGCGATAAAAAAACAAGCTAACCAAGGTGAATAATCTCGCCATGAAAGATGATCACGCAAAAGATTTAGCACAATCGCTAAAATCCAATAGATGCAAATATAAGTCCCTTCAGGAACTGTTGAATGATTTTCTAACATTAAAGCTGCAATCAAACCCATAGCTAATGCCGGAGCTGGAGCTAATACGATGAAATGATAGCAAAGCCAAATTGTTAAAAGATCAATATGATGAAAAAAAAGCAGTGAAGGGATCACATTAAACTGAATCCCCAAAAGAATAACAAGATAAAATATGTCTAAAGCAAGCGAACCAGTGGCAGGTCTAGGTACCAAATGGACTAGAAATTTCTTATGAAAAAAGGAGATGCAGCTTATAAATAAATTGAACATGTCTACTTTAATTAGCCATTGGTGTGAAATTCAAAGACGGCTACTGCAAAAATTGCTCCTAGCCGTACTAAAATGTACTGTCTTTGTCGCGATTTGTGAAGCCCTTGCCATGTTAGAATTGACACCAGCGGTCGTTTTATAAATTGGCGCTCGCGACTAATTATGCAATTGTGCGGATAAAGTACCCACTGCGTCTTTAAGCCACTTGTCGCCACCAATTTCAGAAATTGTCTCGATCGCAGGATCGCTATATCTTAACAAGATAACCTCTTCCAAACCATAGTTATCGACCCATGGCTGGATTGTAATAATCTGAGACACATCATCGGATTCATAACTTATGCGGATAACACGCCCTACAGGCAAGCCCTTAGGAAAGCTGCCTGTAATGCCAGAAGTCACCACAGTATCGTTAATACGAATGTCTGCATGTCGATGTAGCAGTAAACGGCAACGGTTATCTCCAATCCCCTTAAGAACACCACGAACGCGGTTGCGCTCAACGATAACATCAAGATTAAAGCTGGTATCTCCTATGAGCTGCACATCAGAGAAGGTGCTACCAATTCGCAAAAGCCTACCGACAACACCAGAGCCTACAAGCACAGGCATGCCAACTTTTAAAAGACTGTCTAAGCCACGGTTAATCCTTAAGTACTGAAAAGGACTATCACCACTTAAGCCAACAATCTCGGCAACAATTAAGCTCTTATTAAAACGATCAGCAAAGCCAAGTAGCTTACGCAGGCGACTATTTTCTTGTACTTGATGTTCATAATCGGTGATTTCAGCTTCGATAAGAGCTAACTTTCGCTTTAAAACAACATTTTCTTTAGCAGTATCAACCAGATAAAAGTACGTACCCCAAGAACCCTTTACTAAATTTAAGCTTTGATTCCAGAAATATTCAAAGGGATAAAGAACTTCTTGGAGAAGAAAAGGAAATTTACGAGTTGCCTGCCATGGCTTTAGGCTGGAAGAAAAATAGACAAAAGGGGATACCATTGCGCTAAGCACAATAAATCCCCAGATGTATTTTTTCTTAAAACCCAGCACTTAGGTCATAGCCACGCTGCTTAGGATATCGATTTGGTCTAAGGCTTTCCCACTACCTAAAACCACTGCACACAATGGGTCATCTGCAATCATAATAGGCAGACCTGTTTCTTCGCGAAGAAGAATGTCAAGATTGCGGATCAAAGCACCGCCACCTGCTAAAACAATCCCTTTATCAACAATATCGGCAGCCAATTCAGGGGGAGTTTTTTCCAAAGCAATACGCACTGCTTCAACAATGGTATTTACTGGTTCTGCGATCGCTTCACGAATTTCTTCTGAAGCGATCTCTATTGTCTTGGGAATGCCAGCAACCAAATCACGTCCCTTGACATGCATTGTCCGAATTTCATCATCAGGATAGGCTGTGCCAATAGTAATCTTAATCTGCTCAGCTGTACGCTCCCCAATCAAGAGGTTATACTTGCGCTTGAGGTAGTTGACAATAGCCTCATCCATTTTATCGCCGCCAACTCGCACAGACTTTGAATAGACGATACCAGCTAAAGAAATGACCGCAACCTCTGTAGTGCCACCGCCAATGTCTACAATCATATTGCCGCTTGGCTCAGTGATAGGCAAACCAGCTCCAATAGCCGCTGCCATAGGCTCCTCAATCAAAAAGACCTGACGTGCTCCTGCAGATTCTGCAGATTCACGCACAGCTCTCTTTTCAACTTCCGTAATACCGTATGGCACACAGATAATAATACGTGGCTTTACCATCGTTCGGCGATTATGGGCACGCTCGATAAAATAGCGGAGCATTGCTTCTGTGATTTCAAAATCAGCAATCACACCGTCTTTCATGGGACGAATAGCAGTAATAGAACCGGGGGTACGACCTAACATGTCTTTTGCTTCTTTGCCTACGGCAAGGATCTTTTTTCCACCTCGATGGTCTAATTGAACTGCTACTACCGAAGGCTCGTTAGTGACAATACCGTGACCCTTGAGATAGACCAAAGTGTTGGCGGTCCCAAGATCGATCGCTAAATCGCTCGAAAACTTGGCTGCCAGCCAATCGAATAGAAGCATAAATTCCCCCTGTAACTCTCGAATATTAAACGTTAAAATTAGAACTGCGAATCCCTAAGCCGTCACAAAGCTTAGAGATAGAACAATCAGCTCTTCTTCTTTTCTATTATAAAGCTTTAAACTCAATTAACACGATTGAAAAAATTGTGCTACATCTAAGAAACATATATGCTGTAGCCCACTTCGTCAGATTTCGAGGAACAAAAGACATTTGAGGTTTTTGATGAGCAATTCAGTTTTAGGTATGAAAAAAAGTGGCAACAAACACAGTACTAGTTCCTATGCAGTACTCTTAGTGACGCTGTTTGCCATGGCGTTTTTTGGCGTTTGTAATCCACAGAGTTTCCAAGGAGGCTTAGGGGGGGTTGCAGGTTCTGTTGATGATCTTGAAATTACCAACAACGACTTCTCGCGAGCTTATCAATGGCAAAGTAATCGCCTAAGACAGCAATATGGGGAGAACTTTGACTCTAAAGAGATGCGCATTGCTGCGT
>CALBMD010000356.1 GCA_937896265.1 uncultured Pseudomonadota bacterium | reverse complement strand
AGCAGTCGAAAAAGAAGAAATTGAGCGGATCTATACCGGATACGCCATTGAAGCCCAAAAGCAGCTTACCACCACCCTTCAAAAACCCCGTAAAAAAATTATTATTATAGGTGGTCCCACCGCAGCAGGGAAATCGGATTTTGCACTAAAATTGGCAAAAGAGCTGGGAGGAGAAATCATCTCCGGCGATTCCATGCAAGTCTATCGCGGCATGGACATCGGTACAGCAAAACCAAGTGCCGAAGAGCAAAAAGAAGTTCCCCACCATATTATCGATATTCGCGATGTGAAAGATCCTTTTAATGTCGTCGACTTTTACTACGAAGCACGTCACATTTGCCAACAAATCCTCGCCCGTGAAGCAGTTCCTATCATCGTCGGAGGCTCTGGCTTCTACCTCCACGCACTGATCTATGGCCCTCCTGCTGGCCCGCCTTCTGTTCTCGAATTGCGTAAAAGCCTAGAAAAAGAGATGGAAGAACGCGGATCAGAAGCCATGTATGCACAGCTGATGCAGCTCGATCCTCAGTATGCCAATACGATCACAAAGAATGACAAACAAAAAATTGTCCGTGCGCTAGAAATCATGCGTCTTACAGGAAAAAAAGTAAGTAAGATCTCCTGGCAAGGGCGAAGAAAACCCCAAAACTATGATTTCCGTTGCTGGTTTCTTCATCGCCCGAGAGACATTCTCTATAAGCGCATCGATCACCGTTGCGAAAAAATGTTAGAGATGGGATTGATCGAAGAAGTTCAACGTCTCGAGGCCGAGGGGATTAAAGAAAACTCGTCCGCCGCACAAGCAATTGGCTACAAGCAAACGCTGGACTATTTAGCCTCTCCCCAAACCAAGGCCGACTACAAGCATTTTGTAGAAAAATTTCAACAAGCGTCCAGAAATTATGCGAAACGCCAGTTCACATGGTTTCGCAAAGAACCTCTCTTTCGTTGGCTCGACCTTGACATGCACGATGCAGAAACTGCGTTGGATATGGTCATTCAAGACTATCGCAGCTGACCAACTCCTCGCCTTAACATTCGCTACCTAAATCCAAACCTCGCCCCAACGGCTTATGGAGTGCGGTGACTTGTCACCGCTTTTTTTTCGCTGGGGCTTGACGTAGCGTAAAAAAAAAGTTTTGATTTATAGCTCGACACATCTTTCTGGACTTGCCGCTGCGTTGCAGCTCAATGGTTTATATTAACATTTCCACGGGTTCATTCGCTGCGCTCACCACCCGTGGCTAACCGCTGTAGTCACTACGTGACATAGCAACTGCTTCGCAGTCCCCTATTTGCAGCAGAGA
>CALBMD010000355.1 GCA_937896265.1 uncultured Pseudomonadota bacterium | reverse complement strand
GGCCAATGAGGGAGAGTTTCAAGAGTAAAAGGCCCAAAATTCTCGACATAAGAAGCCATCCAGGACAATGTTTCATTTCTAGTTTGCCTGGGGTCTTTTTTCATGTATGACAAATTAGACACATGTTCTAACCGCCAACCCTGGCGAAATCTCGCACAAAAATCAGTATAAATTTTTGTCTGCAAAATAAATAAATGCACAATATCATCAAGCAGCGCTGAGATTGGATAGCTAAAAGATCTCTCTGTTGCCGCTGCCATATGGAAAAACTTGAGGATTTCATTAACCATACAAGTCAGGTTTGAGTCGCTGATGTGAGGGTATTTATCGCAGAGAAGGGCCTGATAAAACTCAGGAATCCCAGGATCGATTAATTTATTCATCGATCTAAGCCTTATCACACCTGTCTTGATGAGCAGCCGGACATTCTTCCGTTGTTTCAGCATGCTGCATTTGGCTTTGAAAGCGCAGATGCAAGTCTCGAATATTTTCTGGGACACTATCTGCAGCTGCTGCCAGCGCTACTGGACTAAATGACAAGCTGATAAATACTACCGGCTTTATCATCGAACTGCTCTTACTTTTTTTTTCTTCCATTCAGACGCCTCAGCATAAGGGTTCTTAAAGAGCCTAATGTCTTCTAAGCTGTCGTACCGCATGATTACGGGACTACCTTTTTTAGTAAACAGATCAATAAAATATCGAGCGATCGGAGCAATCGACACATCTTTTCGAAATGCCCTTTCAAGACGAACCAAAGGCTCCGCCTCGACATGATTACTGACAACTGAGTTGGCAGTACTAGCTTGTAATACGGCACGCGTATGATCATATTGATTCATAAAGAATCTCTCAATCTCAAAAGCGTCCATATCGTGTATCCAGTACTGTCTGTTGTTGCGGATAATATCAACCACAATCCGGGCGTCAATAAAATCTTTATTTGCATAAAAATCTTTGGCTGTCGCGCCTGGGTACCACACAATCTTAACCCCGTATTTTCGGGCTAAATCCTCAATTGGCTTCATAATTGGCGGCGAAGAATCTACCCAAAGGGCTAAGTGAATTTCTTTTGATAGCCTTGGCGTTAAGGCCTTTGGCTCATCTTTTGGCCAATCAACCCGAGCTCTACCTTGCTCTTTACCAACAAAATGACCATCTACAACAAAGAACTGTTTCTTTTCTTTTTCATTAGCAGCAAAAGCGGCTCTAAGAAACTGAGCTAACATCAACCGATCTGCTACGTGAGGTAAACGGTTTTTATTAGGCAGAGCCATCAAAGTAAAAGGATTGTGGCCTGGACTTGAAACAAAATCTTTTTCATTTGGTAGCTTAGCTAAAATAGAACGATAGAAAGTACCGTCGCAATTAGGACTACCGTTAATTTCAATCTCATAAGGATCAAATAAGATCACAAAACGTCCTGTCTTTGAGTCTTTTTTCACAGGATAGATAGTAACCGCATCCCACTCACCGGATTTATACGCATCTTCACCAACCTTATCTAAACGAGCAGGCCATAAGCGGTTGTAAGCTGTTTCAGCAGTGAGCGCTTCACCAAGTACCAGATCAGGATTACTCACTTTCGGGGCTTCAAATGTAAGCTCAAAACGAAGGTTGTCTATAATGCAAATACCGCTGTACTGGCGATCCTTCCAACCTGGCTTATTAATACTCTCAGTACCCTGAATCCATATACGCTTGCCTGTAAAAGTATTTGTAAGGCCTTTGGCAATGCTGTAAGCAACATCCCGCGCGCTGACCTGCGTGCCATCTTGCCACTTAGCGCTAGTTGATACAGTAGCAACCAACTTTTTTTGCTGTGGCAAAATTGACATCTTTTCCAAAATACGGGTTTGAGGATCATCAGAAACATATGATTTAAGTAAGAGGCGATAGTAATCAAGAATATCGCAATTTTCCATGGTTTGAAAAGGGTAGAAGTCATTTCTATTGGTACGAACACAATAGGTCAAACGCCCCCCTGCCATCAGCAAGCTTGCATGGCATAACATTATTGTTGAGAGCGTCCAAAAAATCACTCTCTTAGATATTAATTCAACAATTAAAGACATATTGAGCCCCGATTTTATACGACATTGTTACTCTGAGCAGTAATGAAATGCAACTTTTTTCTTTTTAGTAATAAAGTTCTCGCGCGGAGCGCTGTCTGGACAGTGTGGCTAGATCTTCGAAATAAGATGGCAAAATTAGATCCAATGAATCCATTAAAACTCTTGTGGGCTAAAATAACACATCATGATAGCAACAAGGCATCAGACCTAGATGAGCGTGTAGTTTTTATAACTGCTCTTGCTGCATACATCTCTGGCAAACCCATCTATCCTATTTACCGCAACAAAGAAGAGGGGCTAATTAGATGGACTTCTCAGGGGGAGTGGGCTTTCTTAGAGACTCGCGCAGATGGGTTTTCTCCTTATCATCAACGGCTCCGCCTTTTGCAGCTTGAAGAGTATGTGATAAAGGTTTTGCCAGAGCTTTTTAATAGCAGCAATAGCCTATGATAACTTTACTACCAACGACTTTTTAGACCTCATTATCAATCACAAACCCACTAACATTTTTGAATTAGCCAAAGCTTATAGCGATGAAAGAGACGCTTCTTTGCATGGACCAGCATGGCTTAAAGAATATTTTTTCCGCGACATGGATGGCCAAGTTATCTGTAATGACTATACTTTTACCAAAGACAAGCAGTCTAAGCAGTTGAACCTGACACCTTTTTGTCGCCTCTTGTTGCTAAAGCAAAAGCAAGCCCGCGAGGAGGCAGAAAAAGAGTTCTTTGAGGGCTATAGCGAAGAAGCATTTATTGATCTAGCTACTAAGCGACTAAACGAATTAAATAGCAAGATTGATACAATCAACTTTGAAGGAATAACTGCCGCAAATATGGCTAATTTTGCCGCGAAAGTGCTAACGTATCCTTCAGTAGTAAGCCTTCTGAACAAAATGCCACGCATTTTTCAAGCAAATTGGTGGATTAACGGCGAAAAGCATTTCGGCAAAGAGTTAAAGTTTTCCAAATTCAAAGCTCCAATCAAACTTATGAAGCTATAGGCTTTACAGCATTGGACACTCAACGAGAAAAGCTAGTTGCCCAGGCAAAATCAGATATCCATAATTCCAATCTCAGCTTGCGTGAAAAAGCAGCGAAAGTACAACAAGTGCTGCAGAAAGAATTCATTTGGCAATCTTTGTACGATCAGTATGAACTCAAAGCTTATATCACAGCAGTATTCTATAAGTATGCTATGCGCATTGACCTGAGAAAAAACAATGAAGAAGTACCTGGTCTTTTGTGTACTATCAAAGATCAATTTTTTAGTTATCCTAATAGTGCTAGCATTTTCCTAGACCGCGCGAACAATGCTATCAAACTATTCGATCTCATCCTACCGGTTCAGCAGCAAGAAATAGTTAATGAAAAAACTGTAATTACCGCCTTTCAGCAGGAAATCAATCCTGGGCCAAAAGTAGTCATGACGCTGGCAAAAAATGAACAATCTGCGGATGTAGTAATATTTCGATGAAAAGCTCTGAAATAAGCCTTAGCAGCAAGTTCGTTTGTAGACCTGTGAGCCCTAGTGCACCTGAAGTACAATCATACTATCCTTTAACTGAGGCTGAATTGACGAGAGAGTAAAACTTACTGGAGATCAAAGAATTATAAGGCTGAAAGAAGCTTCATTATTTGATTACTCTCAAGTTCAGTTTGCGCTAAAAGCGAAGTTGTAGCATTGCTTTGAATCTTAGCTTGCACCAAATTAGTAGCTTCTCGAGCATAATCTGTATCAGCAATCCGAGACTTAGCAGCTGCAATGTTTTCTTCATAAATATCTATAAAATCAAGGCTCGAAGAGAGTCTACTTTGGATACTACCTAAAACAGCTCTTTGGGCGGATAGGCGCGAGATAGCTTGATCATAGACACTGGCATAGGTATCTGTGTCCTCTGGAGTCAAAAGGTCCTGAACATCTTCAATTGAAATTCCTGCACTATCAGTTGAATCTGATAATAGTTCCTTCGCTTCCTTTAATCCAAGCCCCTGGGGAGTTGTATTAAGTGAAGCAAAATCTTCGAGATTTATCACATTAAGATCAACGCTAGACCCAGCGTCATAATAAGGAGCATCAATTCGCAGCGTCAGTGATTTTAGTGAGCCTTCACTGCCACCATTGAGAAGAGGAATTCCATTATATTCAACTGTTCTAGCAACGCGATTTAACTCGTCATAAAGAGCGTCATACTCAACAATAAGAAAACGCCTTTCTCTATCGCTTACTGTTGTATTCATGGCTTGAACGTTGATTTCTTTCATACGGGTGATAGCATTACCGACTTCCGCCATTGAGCTTTCAGCTGTTTGTAACAAAGAAATATCATCATTAATCAACCGTTTGGACGCATTTAACGAACGAAGGCGATGCTCCATCTTTTCCGCAATAGCTCTGTCAGCAGGCCGCGGATCTAAAGAAGTAAAACGCACACCAGTAGAAAGCTTTTCCAGTGAATCGTTTTCTTTCTTCTTAGCACGCTCCAGCTCATTAGTAAGGCGTGCTGTTATCGATTTATCAGTAAAACTAACTGACATTTTTTTCCTTCAATAAAGCTTGAACTTCTTGGTCAAGATCAAAATTATCTACAAGTTGTTCAAGGAGAGTAGCCGTATTAACAATCATGCTGGTGTGGTTAGAAAGATCAGGGGATAATTCAACTAAAGGGGTAGACTCGTGTATCAACCAACTTTTGACAGATTCTTTGACAATGTTGACTTTTTCCAAAGTAACAGCCGCCCGCTCTTTAGCCATATGAACTAGGTTTACTCCTGTTTCAGTCATACGGACACCATGCTCTTGATCAAGACAATAGCGCTTAAGCTGCTTACAAACTCTCTCGTTATCAATAGCCATTGCACGCTGATGATCTGTAACCTGCTGGTTTTGAGTAGAAGTATCACGAATTAGCTGAGACAACTGATCAGCTTTATTTCCTACTTCGCGACGCCACACCTCTCCTTGCTGTGTCTGCAGAACAATCTCATCAACAGCTACAAATAATCCCTCTATATTTCTCACATGAGTATGAATAGCGTCACCTAAGCCTGTATAGATGTTGACAAACTCTGTGATGCACATGTCTGTCTTATGCACAATCTCAGAAGCTGTACGCAAACGAGTGGAAGCCTCCGTAGCTTCCCCTTGAATCGTGACTAATAGATCTGTAATTGAGTTAGTTGCGGCGGAGGAGCGCACAGCTAATTTGCGCACCTCATCTGCAACTACTGCAAAGCCTTGGCCCTGTTCTCCTGCTCTAGCTGCTTCAATAGAAGCATTAAGGGCTAGTAAATTTGTTTGCTCAGCAATGTCTTCAATGACACTGATGATATTGACAATTTCGCTAGCTTTCTTTGCAAAGATCCCTACAAGATCTGAGGCAATGCTCACATCAGATTTAGAGCTATCAATGCTTTCTTGCATACCAAGTAGCAATTTGCTTCCTGCTCGCGAATGCTCACTTAAAGCCGAAATTTGAGTGCGTACCTTTTCTTTCCTTTCAGAACAATGGATCCCGCGCTTTTTATCACCCTCACCTTTTGCTGCCAGTTCGACAATTTTCCTTGTTGCTTGGTTACATTGCTCTAACTTCTCTTTAACACTGTAACTTAAAGTCCCCAAGTGATCCCAATTAAGACGCCCCGCTGAAAGTTGATGCCAAGCTTCTTTAATCTGTAGCGAAAGGGATTCCTGTTTGTTTTCAACAAGATCAAGCACTTCAGAGGTATGTACGGTTTCTGACACCAATAGCTGTACGTCACCAACAAGCGATAAAACATTGCGGACATATATTTCGCTATAAGCGTCTTTGGGCTGCATCGCTGGCTGAGGCGACATAAGAGTTAAATTTTCCATCTTACGCGCTGTATCCTTGAGATCAGCAACAGCCTGAGAAATTGCAAAATTCTCTAAGTCAGGTTTCTTTTTTATATGCAATTTAGGGAAGAACAGTAAGATAGCTTCAGCTGCTAAAATAAAAATGACTACAACTTGCAATGCAAATAACCAGTTCCAACTGGCATAGCTAGGCTCAGCACTAAAACGCTGTTCTATTACCAAACCAAGAACAATTAAACTACCACCCAAGGCAGCAGCACTGAGTCCCTTGCGGTGGTTTTTCCAACCTTTCATTGAACGCTCCAATCAATTTAGATTTGCTCAGTGACCATGGACACTATTGTAAGTATCGGGTTTTTGGAGACAGATCCTAAAATTACTGGCCTTTAGATCAAGGTTAGTCTATGGTGTAAAAAGACCTAATATCTGACAAAATAAGGTTCTATCGGTATTTTTTGTTACTTCATCAATTTTTTTAGGTGGGCTCAAATTTGGATAGCCGAACATATTGGGATCGCTTTTATACAGACCATGCTTTTAAATCAGGTAAAGAGCCTTGCCCCTTTCTTAAAGAGCAGATTAAAAGATTGAGCAAAGGCAAGGCCTTGGATATTGCCATGGGCGAAGGGCAAAATGCAATATACTTAGCAAGTTCAGGCTTTGAGGTTGAAGGGATCGATATTTCTCAGGTTGCTGTTGATCGGGCTCAAGCTTTAGCTTATGAGAAGCAACTCACTATCAAAACAAAACGCAGCGATTTAGATATGTATCTGTTTGATTTAATGGCCTATGACGCTGTGATTATGATTGACTTCAAGCCAAACTTAAAACGTTGCTATGATGAAATTGCTCGGGGGCTAAAGCATGGAGGACGCTTGCTTGTTAAAGGACCTCTTCTAGGTGCTCAGGCTATGCAGGAGCACACAGGCAACTATTTTCGCACCAATGAGCTGCTCAGAGCATTAGAAGGATTTAATATTCTTTACTACTGTGAGACCGAAGAAGATGTCGGCGAACGTTCTGTTTATTGCTTAGCTGAAAAACCCGACCATAAAGATGCCCAAAAACTAGGGATGTTTGATATGCAGGCTAAAAACAAAAAGGAAGAAACATCTGTGCATATAAAAATGGCAGAAGCGCTTTTTAAGAAATAAGAGAGATGCTCTGCCTAAAATTGCTTGAGCTCATGATATAAAATCACCCCAAATACCAGGATCAAAAGCAACCATGGCCAGATTTTAGCAAAGCGCTCATTGCTAACAAGCCGTTGGATAATAGGAAATTGCTTAGACTGGCTTGCAGCACGTTTCTTTTTTGCTTCAACAAAATCCACAACATTATTTATCTTATTGAGATTCCCCTTTTTATTCACAGGGCCTCCAGTAGTTTGATTTGAATAAAGTCCATGATAATAGATTGATAATTCAGAAGCAAGATACCAGGTGTAATGAGCACCATGATATAGCCTAACCTAGATTTGCAAGCCTTTTCAAAACCTCAAGGAGTCAATCAAACTTAAACTCTCCCCAACAAGATCACCCTGCTTGTTTCACGAAGATCTAAGAAACACTGCAGAAACACTGCTCGGAGCTAAAAGAAACACTGCTCGGAGCTAAAAGAAACACTGC
>CALBMD010000354.1 GCA_937896265.1 uncultured Pseudomonadota bacterium | reverse complement strand
ATATGAACTTGCGCAGCTTGTTAATCGCTCTTACATGATTTGCCGTTGTAGTCTGACACACCCTTCTAATAGATTCTATGCTTTGCCTTAAGCAGCATGGTGTGTTGTCCCTGGTTCAAAAGCAATGTTATTGCCCACAGCTGCGCGTTAAATTTCAACAATAAAATCTTAATTTGTTTAGTATTTTCAGTATGTTTTTGATGTGGATAGGAGATGCTTAATAATTTCATTATATGAACTTGCGCAGCTTGTTAATCGCTCTTACATGATTTGCCGTTGTAGTCTGTACACACCCTTCTAATAGATTCTATGCCTTAAGCAGCATGGTGTGTTGTCCCTGGTTCAAATGCAATATTATTGCCCATGGTACCATCATCGTGGTGGGTATCTTGGGTAGTATCATTGTGAGCGATTGTGGGTGTTTCAGTATGGTCTGTCCAAGTTGCTGTTTCAGCACCAGTATGCGAAGAAACCCAACTATTATCTAAATGAGCATTGGCGCTATCAATATTATCGCCCAATAAGATTGGAGCTTCATTTACATGAACTTCGAAGGTCATTAGCTCATTCAAACCTGCTATAGAGGCCTCATGATGAGCATCAAGAGCTGCATGGTCTAAAGCTTCCTGATGAACAGTAATGGCATCATGGCTATGTGGTGTTTCGTTATGAGCTACCATATAGTTTTGTTCTGTGTGGATGCTTGTTTCTGTATCAGTGTGTGCATTTTGTAAGCTTTCTTGCGAAGCAACAGTTTGTGCGTGGGCATCACCTTCAACTTGCATCGAAGCTGATGTTGCTTTGTGAGCTTCTGTCTCTCCTTGTTGAGCTGAGGCCAAATCAGAGTGAGCTTGGTCTAAAGCTGTCATGCTATTTTCTAGATTAGAATGAGTATCAGCTAAAGAATCCTGATGAACAGCTAATTGCTCCTGGGCGCTGTGTAAATCATTGTTATGAATATCAGCTTGGTTTTGGAGATCGCTCAAGCTATGGCTGTCAGCTGTTGTTTGATCATGGGCGGCGTCGTAAGAGACGCTATGAGAGTCTAAAGTATGGTGAGCATCAGCTAACAGCTGACTATCAGCTTCAGTGTTGGCGTGGGCAGCATTCAATGCTGTGCTGGAGTCATCGAGCTGATGGTTGATGTCCGCCAGATGATCTGCCGCAGTACCCAGAGCGCCTTGAGCTGATTGTAGGCTTTGATTGTCGGCATCTAAGATGGTTTGTACATCATGAAGGCCATTGACAGCGTTATCAAAATGGCTTTGAGCCTCTGCCAAGTGATTGATATCAATATCATGTTGAGTCTGCAAGTCAGTTAAATGGCTTGTATCATTGTCGAGGTGTTGCTGTGCATCAGCTAAGCTTTGGCTATCTGCTTGCAAAGATCCTTGCGCATCATGCAAGATCTGTGTGTCATGATCTAATGTATGTTGAGCGTCAGCTAATTTCACCTCATCTGCAACCAAGATATCTTGTGCATGGTGCAATACATCATTAGCCTCATTAAGGCCCTGTTGAGCCGCAGCTAATTCGACCTGGTGAGCGTCTAAGTTAGTCTGTGCGCTTTGCAAAGAGTCGCTAGCGTTATCGAAGTTATGTTGAGCATCAGCTAATTTTACCTGGTCAGTAGTTAAGGCTTCTTCAGCGTGGTGTAAAACACCATGAGCACTATCTAACGCGTGCTGAGTGTCAGCCAGTTTTACTTGATCAGCGGCTAAAGTCTCTTGAGCATGATGTAAGCCATCATTGGCAGCATCGAGGGCATGTTGAGCGTCAGTCAATTTAACTTGATCAGAAGCTAAGATGTTTTGAGCATGATGCAAATTATCTGCAGCTACTTCAAGGGCGTGTTGAGCTGCAGCCAATTTGCTAGAGTCACTTGTTAGGTTATCCTGAGCTGCATGCAGATCTGCTGTTGCTTTGTCAAAGACCGTTTGGGCAGTAGCCAATTTTGCAGAATCAGAAGTCAAGGTGTCTTGAGCTTGATGAAGGGCAGTATTGGCGTCAGCTAATCCCGTTTGAGCAGCATCAAAGGCTTTCATATCTGCAGTCAGAGCATCTTGAGCATGATGCAGATTATCTTGGGCTTGGCTTAAACTTGTCTGAGCAGCAACTAATTCTTTGGTGTGAACTTCAAGATTATTTTGAGCAGCATGGAGCTTATCCGTATCAGCGGCCAAAGTTTGTTGAGCACTGACTAGCTTTGTTGTGTCTTCAACTACAATTTGATGTGCTTTAGTTAAGGCTTCGCTAGCAGTGTTTAGAGCTGTTTGAGCGCTGGCTAGCTTCGTATTATCAGCATCTAAGGTAGCTTGTGCTTTGGTAAGTGCTTCACTATCAACCCGTAGGTTATTTTGAGCTTGGTTTAAGCTATTTTGATCGGTAACTAGAGCAGCTTGTGCTTTAGTTAAGGCGCTAGAATCAGAAGCTAAGTGATTTTGAGCATCAGCGAGTTTGACATTATCAGCAGCTAAAGTAGCTTCGGCTTTTTGTAGGGATTGAGTATCAGCAGCTAAGATAGCTTCGGCTTTAGCTAGGTTAGTTGTATCAGCATTGACAGTGCCTTGGGCCTGATCCACTTTTATTTGAGCGGCGTTGGCATCATTGGTTGCAGTTACTAGTTTAGCGTTGTCTACATTCAATGTAGCTTGAGCTTTTGTTAAGACATCATTGGAGGCGCTCAAGGCGTTATGAGCATCGTTTGCCGTAAGAGTGTCTGTAGCTAGGATAGTGTTAGCTTTAGCCAAAACTTCGTTAGCTGTAGCAAGATCATTGGTTGCAGTGTCTAGTTTTATTTGATCAGCAGCAAGAGCGGTTTGAGTTGCTTTTAATGACGCTGTATCATTGGCCAAGGCTGTTTCAGCTTGAGCTAGGGTATTTGTGTCAGTTACTGTTTTGGCATGAGCTGTATCGTATGTAGCGGTATCTGTTATAAGTTTGGTTTGAGCATCCGCTAAAACTTTCTTGGCAGCATCAACTTCAGCTTGAGCTGCTGCTATTTTTTTCAGATCACCATTGCTTAAATGCTGGTCGCTACCGTTGCTGTCGTTGTTCTTCTTACTACCGCCGCTGTCATCATTATGCTTATGATGGCCACTGCTGTCATCATTTAGTAGCTGATTTAAAGTGGTGGTGGCTTTGTCAAGATCTAATTGGGCATTGGTGACAGTCGTTTTGTCAGCATTTACTTCATTTAAAGCATTAGTTTCAGTAATCGTATCACTAGCAACTAAAGCTTGAGCAGATTTAATAGCTGCATTATCGACTGCAATAGCAGCTGTAGCTTTAGCTATATTGGCGTTATCTGTATTAATGCTTGCTTGTGCGGTAGTGATAGCTGTTGCCTTTGTATTTACATCCGTTTGAGCTGAAAATACAGCTGCTTTGTCAGCAGTTACTTTTATATCCGCAGTATTTGTTATGTTAAGCTTGGAGTTGTAATCGGCTTGAGCTGTGGTAACAGCAGCCGTATCTGTTTTAATTAGATTGTTAATGGTATTGACAGAAGCTAGTTTAGCTGAATAATCGTTTTGAGCTTGAGATAATGAAACTTTATCAGAAGCCAATTGTGTTTGAGCTGTGGTAACAGATCTAGTGTCAGCTTCAACAAGCGATTTGGCTTCTGAAGCTATCTTAGTATCATTGGTAATCAATGTTTTAGTATCGTTTACAGTCTTGGTATCAGCTTCAACAAGGCTTTGAATTCGGCCAACTTCTTTCATATCAGAATTTACTAAATCTTGGGCACTTATCACTACCTTTTTGTCAGATTCAACAGCCGTTTGCGCGCTTGTTACTGCTTTCAGGTCGTTATTAACAATAATTTGAGTTTGGCTGACAAGCTTGGTATTTGTTTCAACTAAAGCTTTGGCATTTGTCTCTGCTTGAGTATCTGCGCTAAGCTTTGCTTGTGCGTTGCTCACTAATTTGGCGTCAGTATTGACTGTTTCTTTAGCAGAATAGACAGCCTTTGTATCATTATTGACAACATTTTGAGCTTGGCTGAGTGTTTTACCAGCAGAATCGACAGTGTTTTGAGCATCAGCCACAGCTCTTGTATCGCTGTCAACGACAGACTTTGCGTTGCTAACAGATTGTGTAGCTGCATCGATACGATCTTGTGCTTCTGCAATAGCTTTGATGTCTGTATTCACTTGTGACTGGGATGCTTGGACTGATTTTCCAGCGGCATCAAAAGTATTTTGAGCAGCGGACACAGATTTAGTGTCGACTTCTATCTGTGCTTGAGCTGTACCCACAGAGCGAGTTGCAGCATCAACATTAGCCTGAGCACTTGTGGCAGCTCTTGTATCAGCATCAACAACAGATTGAGCGCTAGCAACTGTTTTAACAGCACTATCAACAGTACCTTGAGCACTAGCGGCTGCGCGAGTATCAGCATCAACAACAGATTGAGCGCCATGCACAATCTTAGTTGCAGTGTCAAGGCTACTCTGGGCATTAGCAATAGCCTTATAATCACTTTCTATTTGAGAAGTAGCAGCGTTGACTGCTCTTGAGGCAGCATCAACGTTGGTTTGAGTATGGGCAACATCTTTCGTGTCTGCTTCAACCTGAGATCGAATTGCGTTTACTTCTTTATTTTCTGCTTCAACCAATAATTGAGCATTATTTATGGCACGAGTATCAGTATCGACAATACTCTTCGCGTCATGAAGAACTTTCATATCGCTGCTAATTTGTTCTTGGGTATTAGCAACAGCTTTTTGGCTTGCATCTACTCTAGTTTCTGCCTCATGGACAGCTTTTTTATCGGCATCGACAAGACCTTGCGCCTCGTGCACTGCTTTGTTACTGTTCTCGACAGTAGATTTTGCTGTATTAAGATTTTCTTTGGCAAATGTTTGAGCTGTTTGTGCATCTCCTAGGGCTTTGCTAGAAGCCTCTACTTTGCTCTGAGCTGAAACAAGATCACTTTGACGAGCATTAACATTAGCCTGAGCGCCTTGTTTGTCTTCAGTCAATTGATTAAAACGTTCTTTAGCTAATTCTTCAATGCGCCTATCTTCATCTAGCGCAACTTGAGCTCGATCTACTAGTTGCCTACTTTGCTTGACGAGATCTTCAGCTTGCCGTTCTCTTTGTTGAGAAAGCGAAAGCTTGTCTTTGGCTGAACTAATATCTTGGATATCTTTAGCCACGACTTGGGTTGCTTGATCAGCCTTAGAGTGATGGGCATCTACAAGAGCCTGCAAACGAGATAGCTCAAGTTTATTATTATCGACAACCGTTTGGGCGCTACGAACATGATCCATCTGACTCAAAACAGCTTTGTGCATTTTATCTTCGAATTCGATATTGGCTGCAACACGAGCCTCAGCTTTTGTTTCGGCGTCAAGATCAGTTTCAAATTGCACCTGAGCAGCTTGTTCGATTTTTAAGCCCTGTAGTACCTTAGCATGATTTTTAAGCCCTGTAGTACCTTAGCATGTAAATCAGCTAAGTGAGCATCGGCATGGTTTTCATTGCCATTGTGATGACCCTCGTTGGAGTTGTTGCCGTGATCTGAGTCCGAATTACCGTTATTACTATGGTTGCCATTATCGCTCTGATTTCCTTTGTTGCCATTATCTAAGTGGGAAGTTTGAGAATCACTGTCGTCATGAGCAAATGACTTGGAGGATTCTGATCTAGAATATGATGTTGAAGCTATTGATTCTATGGTATTAGCTGCATGCGAGTTGCTTTGAGGAATTGGATTTGAAAAAGAATTATAGTTGCCTGTAGCTGAACGATCGCTGAAAATAGGCGAAGCTTCTCGGATATTTTCATTCATATCGCCGAAAAGAATATTGTTTCCCTCTGTATTATGCACAACCCTCAAATGAGAAGATTGAGAATCTTGACTGTTAGTGTCAATGGCATTAAGCGAGTGAGATCCTTGTTCTTGGTTATGACCAGGTTCTGAACTTACTTGCCTAACCGGCGTTTCTAAGCCCTTTCCCGATCTTTCAAGGTTGTTTATCTCTTGTCTTTCGACGTTTTTAGCTTTAGTTTGAAGGTCCTCAGTTGGGTTGTTTTTTTCAACTTTGTTACTTTTAGTTTCTATTGAAGAATGATTTTCAACATGGCGCTCTCTAGTATCAGCACGAGATGCCAAGCTTTGTTTTGAAGCTTTTTCTTCCACGTTGCGACTAACATTTTCATCAGACTTCAGGGCTTCATAGTCCCTGTTGCGATCTTTGGCTAGAGCTGCCTGCGCTGTATAGAGAGTGTCGTTAGGCTTTTCTATAACAGTCTGGACTGGACCAAATTCATTGGCATCGAGCTGATGCGACTCATTCGCTGAGCCCAAGGTTCCCGCTAGCTCTTCAGAAGCTGTATCTTCCTCAGTTTGTTCAGCAGGGTAGTTGATCTTTTTGTTCTCTGTCGTAGCCATGGCTTACTCCATTCAAGCCTTTTAGGTCACAAGTACCGATATTTTAAGCTTCGGCAAAAATGAAAATAAAACTTAACAAACTAAACGTGTTGTTTGGTGTTTGATAGTGTGTTGAAAAGATGGCGATTTTTGAAAAAAATTTCCACCGAAGAAAAAGGTAAGAATTAGCAGTCGAATTCATCATTGGTTTTAGCTTCTTACAAAGCGATGATTTTGGAAAAAACGACAATATTACCAATGAATCAGGATTTGACAGAGGAAGTTTTATAAAAAGATCATAAAATAAGGGTGGTTGATAGATATGTCTAAATATTATTAAACGGTAATTTTTTAGTAGGTTGAGGCTTGAGTCAATTTTGACTTTGCCTTCGGTTTTTGATACAGTGCGGGACCAACCCCTACCTGTAGAGCCATTATGATGCAAGTAACTGAAATATTTAGAAGTATTCAAGGCGAGTCCTCTTGGGCTGGTCTACCTTGTACCTTTATCCGTTTGACAGGTTGCCCTTTGCGTTGTCGATGGTGTGATACTGTATACAGTTTTAAAGGGGGAGAAGCCTCTACAATCGATGAAATTCTAGTTAAAGTGAAAGCTTTTGGGGTTAAACTAGTAGAAGTTACTGGCGGTGAACCCTTGGCTCAAGCCGAGACTCCGGCATTGATTAGCCGTTTGATTGCAGAAGGTTATGAGGTTCTCATTGAAACCTCTGGCTCTGAACCCATCGCTGGCATTGATCCAAAAGCTCATATTATTATGGACATTAAGTGCCCTGGAAGCGGTATGCATGAGCGGATGCATTGGGCCAATATCGATACTTTGAAGAGCGATGATGAGGTTAAGTTTGTAATCGCAAGTCGCAGCGATTATGATTGGGCAAAGTCAATTATTGATGAATATCAGCTAGTTCGAAAGGTCTCTCTGCTTTTTTCTCCTGCTTTTGGTCTGCTTAAACCTGAGGATTTAGTGAATTGGATTCTTGAGGATGGGCTTGATTGTCGCTTGAATATGCAACTTCACAAAATCATTTGGTCGCCGCGTAAACGCGGGGTTTGAAGGGATTGACACAACTTCAAATATCCTGTAAAATCGGCGGCAACAACCATTTTTAAGAGAAATAAAATGATAAAGACTATTCTTTTT
>CALBMD010000353.1 GCA_937896265.1 uncultured Pseudomonadota bacterium | reverse complement strand
ACCCTCATCACGATCTTATTCGAAGAGTAGATTGCGAGGGAAGAATTTGGCTTACTTAATTTCTGCTTCGTTATGTTGATAATTCAGGGAATCCCGACTTTTTAGGGCGGTAGCTATACGCTAGATAGCCTCTTGCCTGCATTTTCTCAGCAGCCAGTAAGCTTTGGGTACCACTATCGCAGTAAATATAGTACTGCGCTGATTTATCTAGCTTAGTAAAAGTCTCCATAAGCCGATAAAAAGCAATGTGGCCCGCTCCAGGAAGTGGGTTTTGTTCGGCGATATCTTCATCGCGGCAGTCAATAAGAGTGACCTGAGGATCAGTAATAGCTTCTTTAACAAGCATGGTTTCATCCAGCTCCGCGCTAAAAGATAGCTTTTGCACTTGCCTAAAAGACTGAGCTAAGGCTTCGAAATCTAGCTTGTCTTCTTCTTCCAATACCCGCGATAATTTACCGGCTGTAACAGGATTTTTTGGTACAAGCTGACAAAATTCTTGGATCGGTGCGCAAAGGTCAAAGGTGCCAATAACTCTAGTAAGGTCAACGATATCGTCTTTGTCATAGCTGATAAGAGGACGCAATACTAAGCAGTCAACAGCTTGGTCAATAGCGCTGAGGTTTTGGAGAGTTTGACTTGATACTTGTGCAATAGCCTCGCCAGTGACAAGAGCTTCAGAGTGGATTTTGTGGCGTAGTTTGTCGCCTGCTCGCAAGAAAAGGCGTTTTAACAGAAGCTGCGAATAGCGAGCATCAGTGCGGGTACGAAGCTGTTCAACAGCGGGGCTAAAATCGATAGCATAGAAACGCTGAGCGCCTGGGTTGCCCCAATTATGAACTAGCGTTTGAGCAACCTTAAATACAGATCGAACAAAGGCAGCACCGCCAAGATCTAGGACTAAGAAATCAACCCAGAGGCCTCGTTTCATTGCTAACCAAGCGGCAGCAACAGAGTCAAAACCACCCGAAATAAGACACAAGGCTCGGCCGCCTGTCCCTAGAGGAAGACCACCTGGCCCTCTTATTTTATCGCAGTAGAAGTAGGAGCCATCATCGCGAATTTCAATGCATACTTCAACATCAGGCTTTTTTAAATCGACACGACTATCTTTGCTATGGGTCAGAAGGCTTGAGCCTAAAGCAATAGCTACGTCTTGGGAGCTAAAGCCGGAGAAGGCTGTGCGACGGCAGCGAACAGCAAAAGATTTGCCTGCAATTTTGGAGGCAAATAGTTTGGTGCCCAGCTCGATTAAGCCGTCAAAGGTATTTTCAGCATGCTCAAGGACAGGCGAAAAAGATAAAACGCCAAAAGAACGTTTTAGAACGGTTTCTGCCTGGCTATAGTTTGCTGGATCGATTTGGAGAAAAAAGCGTCCCCATTGACAATCCAACTTATGAGCAATGCCTTGGCATTTGAGCATATAACGGATGTTATCGCCCAGCATTTGCTGAAAGCGTGCACGAACACGATCAGATTTAAGAGAAATTTCACTTGATAAACGGATAAGAATATACATGGGGCGGATATTAGGGAAAGAACTAGCCTTTGTCAAGGCGGGGTCTTTTTAATCTATTCGGATAATTCTATAACTGCAGTTAAGGGAAGGTGATCAGAGCTTGAAGGATCGTGAACAACCTTAAAGTCGCAGCTTTTTACTAACGGGTGTCTAGAGATTAAAATAAAGTCTATTTGCTTCGCTGGTTTATTGACAGGGAAGGTAAAGAACCGTTTATCGGCTGGGTTGATATAATAGTCTTTCTCTAAATGAGAGAATGCTTTGCTATTGCGGTCAATGTTCATATCGCCCATGATCACAGCAACAGCTCCTTGATAGAGTGTTGTTAGAGTGTTTGTTATGAGCTGGAAGCTAGCAGATTGTAACCCTTCAGTGTTATCCAATGGAAAATGAGCATTGACAACGCAGAAAGGAATTTCTTGATGAACAAACGAGACAAACATCGCAGTTCGGCGCTCTTTGTCCTTGGGTAAATCTATAATATTTAATTTAGCTTCTCTTAAATTAGGGGAAAGTAACACTCCATTGCCATAGTCACCTCCTTTGTAATCAATACACTTAGCAAAGAAAGCATTCAGTTTTAAATTGTTACTAATGGTAGCAATTTGGTCTTCCTTCTTTGATCGAGTAGTTTTAACGTCGACCTCTTGTAACCCAACAACGGCAAAATCTGCTTTTGTAAATTGCTGGCTAATTGTAGCTGCAGTTTTTTCTAGGTCGATAGCATCAGCAACATTTGCGCCATGATGAATATTGAAGGTTGTTACTTGAAAAGTAACAGGTTTGGCCAAAGCTACATGGCAGCTTAATAACATGCTAAAATAAGCAATAGCTTTTACATGTTTAAATTTTTTTTCTAGGATAGAAAACATCGGAGATCCTTTCGTGGAACGAATAATTTTTATTATCATTCTTAGTGTTCTAACTTCTTGTATAGTCAGGATAAGCGGTCAAAATAATTCTGAGCCAGAAACCCGTAGAGAAATTGATCATATAGGAAAATCTTTGGATCTGGGTCTGCTTCAAGAGTTTTATAAAACTCCTCCAGCAACTTTAAGCAGCTCCCATCCAAACATCTATCTAATTATGATAGATACGCTAAGAGCAGATAAACTTAAGAGCAATGCGCCTTATATATCTCGACTTATTAGAAATGGAGACTATTTCAGCGCTAAGCGATCAATCAGCGCTGCAACTAGCACAGCTCATGCGCTTTTTAGCGTTTTTTGGGGGATGTTTCCTAACATCAGATATTCTATCATAAATTCAGATATTGTCAAAGAAAATCCTGAAAAATACCTTCGTGGTAGCCCATTTCTCTATTTATTACGCCAACATAAGTACGATCTTAACACCTATGCATATCAGGATCTTGAGTTTTGTAAGGACAAGAAAGGAAATCCCTATCCCCTTTTTCAAACAGACCAGCTCATTCACCTACAAGTTCTATACTCCTATAAAAGTTACGATTTTTTAAATCACTGCCAACGCTATAAGCAAACAATGTCGTCTTCAGATAATTGGGGTTTGTTGGATGATAATACAGTAGGAAATTTTATCAAATCTGTTCATTATCAGAGACAAAGCAAAACACCCCGCTTCAGAATACTTCGTCTCCAAGCAGTACATCATCCATATGGTTGGATAAGCAAGCGTCTTATGAACGAAGAATACAAAAAACAATTTCCTTTCGAATGGGAGGAGCCATCAAAGACAACTTGGCAAATCGGAGAAAAGGATCAGACTGACTGGGTTAATGTACTTAATAGCTATGATAATTCTGTGCGCTCCGCTGACTATCAGGTTTGGCGCGTCATACGTGAACTAGAAGCTATTGGCGATTATGAGAAATCGATTGTTATAATTATGGGGGATCATGGTCATGCCCTTTTTGATATTCCAGAGCCCGCTAATGTTAATGGCCATGGGTTTTTACCTTTTATTCCCCTTACATCAGTTCCGCTACTAATAAAGCTACCAAAGGGCCACGCTAAGACTCTTCCTAAAGATCTACGTATAGCTTCGTCAGCAGATTTGTTCCCAACTATCCTTGATGCTATTGATATAC
>CALBMD010000352.1 GCA_937896265.1 uncultured Pseudomonadota bacterium | reverse complement strand
TGGTGAGGTCAAAAATTCAGCCACCGCTTGAGCTAGAAACATGCAAAGAAAAGGCCAGCTCACCAGCAAACTGCCGCTGGGGGTCTTCTCCTTTTCTACGATACGGAAAAATGCCTGCGGTATAAGGAAAATGGCCAGGAAGGTTTTCAAAAAAATAATAACGTGCCTTTTCATAGGCACTATAATAACGAGGAAAACTGACCCGCGGAAGCTTCAACTGTGAGAGGGTAGTAAAGCTACTTTCAATACTAACCTCTTTACCACGTACCATGTAACTGAATTTATCTTGGCTATACTTGGCTGCTGTTTGATCCCATTGAGCCAAATACAACTTCAGCGATGGGTCTATTTTTTGAGCAAGGTCCTCTTTAATCTCTAATAAATCAGGGCATTTTTCCTGATACTTACTCAAAGTAAGATCCACACCTTCCCAAGTATGAGCAAGCTCTGTTTGTTCTTTAGCATAGGCATGAAATTTCCGAATAGAAGAAACAATCTCAGAAAGATAGTTTCTTCGCTTCGGAGAAACTATGTAATAAGGATTCTCTGTCGCTTTCTGATAAGATCGATTGGGACTGATCTTAACATCAAGATGATCAGCAAACAGTTTTTGACAAATAGCTCGGTATAACCCATTGGTACCAGGATCATTAAAACGATTGGCAATCGTACCAAACAAAGGATAGTCACTGGCACTTTGACCAAAAAAGCGGCTTCTTCTAATTGTTGTCTCTACATCTTTGAGGGCATCCTCGCCATTGCCTCGCTCAAATTTGTTGACTGCTATAAAATCCGCAAAGTCAAGCATATCAATTTTTTCTAATTGACTCGAGGCTCCATATTCTGGTGTCATGACATAAAGACTATAATCGCAAAGCTCAAGTATTTGGCTATTTCCTTGCCCAATACCGCTAGTCTCCACAATAACAAAATCATAACCAGCACATTTAAATAGTGCGACAGCTTCTTTACTTACTTTAGCAAGCTCTGACTTAGCATCTCGCGTGGCAAAACTACGCAGAAAAACTCTTTCACTAGCACAAGAATTCATACGAATGCGGTCTCCCAAAAGGGCGCCACCTGTCTTTTTTTTCGTTGGATCTATGCAAAGGATAGCGACTTTTGCTTTATGGCTATCTAACAAGAACCTTTGAACAAGTTCATCTAAGAGCGAGCTCTTACCAGCTCCACCTGTACCTGTTGCACCAAGAACTTTGCATTCTTTATTTTCAGTACCTATTAAATCCTTTAACTCTGCTAAGCTTTTAGTGCCTTGCTCAAGCTGACTTAAAGCCCAAGACAAAAGGCCATCAGCAGTGCGTGGCTTTTCTTTTCGTGAATGGATAGCCTCTTGATCTACACTTTTTAGCATATGGCCAATAATACCGGAAAAGTCCAGCTGCTGCCCATCCTCAGGAGTATAAGTCATCGCGATATTTTCTTCTCGCAAAGCTTTCACCTCACTTGGGCTAATAACGCCGCCGCCCCCGCCAAACAGTTTGATGTGGCCTCCATCATTTTCATCTAAGATACGGCGTAAATAAGAAAAATACTCCATATGGCCGCCTTGATAGCTGGAGACAGCGACCCCATGCACGCCTTCTTGGATTGCTGCTCGTGCTACCTCAAAAGCGCTGCGGCTATGGCCAAGATGGATAACTTCGCTACCTCTTGCCTGCAGAAACCTTCTAATAATATTAATACTCGCATCATGCCCATCAAATATGGCTGTAGCTGTGAGAAAGCGGATCTTATGTTTTGGTTGATAGCTCTGTAACTCGCTTTTTTGGCTGAAATCAATTTGCATTCTAACCCTCTTTTTTCAAAGTAAGCCTAGATTTTATTTGAAAGGGACCAATAATAAGACGGTAAAACCCTAAAAATGCTATTGCCACAATCCCAGCATATAAAGAAATTTTTATAAAAGAAGATACCTTCGGATCAAGATTTGCTAACAAATGAAAGCCAGGCAAGAGCAATGCATATTTAATAAAAAAGACGCTCATGCTAGCAAGAAACAAAGTAAGAGCTAAACTGCCAAGGCCTGAATTTTCAAAAATCACTTCCTTTCGAATACCCCAAAACAAAAGTAAAGCGTTTAGCATAAGAACCAAAGATGAAGTTAAAGCAATGCCTTCAAAGCCAAAGGCGTCAACAAAAATCAGGTTGGCAACAAAATTAATACCAATACCAATAAGGCTTGCATACATTGCAAATTTTGTTCGTCCCTGCGCATAGTAAAATGCAGTTAAAACCTTAATCAAAGCATAGCCCAGCAAACCAAGACTGTATGCACACATCGCTCTTGCTGTCATCTGAGTGTCAAAGTTTGTAAATTTTCCATGTTCATAAAGTAAATGACAAATCTCATAGTTTGAACAAATGTAAAAAATAGCAAAAGCAAATGTTGTAAGAGAAACCCACCTGATGCCACCAAATAATAGATTTGATGTCTCTTGGCTTTTCTTACCACAAGCCTTATGGATGGATCTTGTTAAGCTTGGCAAAATCACCGATCCAATCGCCACAGCAAAAATACCAACCGGTAGCTGAACTAACCGAAAAGCAAATGAAAGCCAAGTAACCGCGCCATCCTCTAAGCTAGTTGCAAAATTTGTGTTAATAAAAACATTGATCTGAGCTGCGCTAGAAGCCACAATCATCGGCACCATAAGATAAAATATACTCGTCAAACTTAATAGCGACTCTTTGATGTTAGAGAGGCTAAACCCGGGAAAATGCCGGATGAGGGTATAGGCACCAATAATTTGCACAAGCGCCTGTAAAAAGCCACCTAGCAAGACCCCTATAGCTAAAGCAAAAATTCTTGGATCATCTGGCAAATAAGATGTGCCAGCATAAGAGAATGAAAAACCACTTGAAAAAGCTACGGCTCCTAAAATATAGCCAAAATTTAACAGCATCGACGAGCTTGATGTTAGAAAAAATTTCCCTCGTTGATGCAATACACCCATGGCAATCGAACCCAAAGCCATAAAACCTATAAAAGGAAATAAAATTCGCGTAAGTTTCACTGCTTCAGCATACAAATGAACTTTCTTTGGCTCGCTAAATAAGGTTAATGCTGAAACAAAAAACGGCGCACCAAAAAAACCGATCAAGGCAATGATGAGAGAGAGCAAACCCACTGCCATTAAGCAAGTATCATATAAACGCGCGGCCTTCTCAGGATTTTTTTCAAAGGCCGCGCTATAGACCTTGGTAAAAGATGAGCCAAGCGCGCCCTCAGCCAGCATTTCACGCAGCATATTGGGAATCCTATTAGCGACCAAAAAAGCATCCATCGAAATGCCAGCGCCAAAAATATTAGCTAAGACTACTTCTCTCAAAAGACCGACAACCCGACTTAAAATTGTCCCAACTGAAAACATTAGACTTGATTTAATGAGCGACAACCAATAACTCCAGTTATGAAGGTGATAGACTTCATAACAATGTTATTAAAGTGATGGCGATTTTGCGAGTGTTAAAAAGCCTCGCGATGCGGATCAAAGGGAACAAAATAGCTGCTAAGCCCAGGATAACGACGAGAAACCAGCTTAGTACGAGAAAAGAAATCCACTGCCGGTTCATTAGTGTGGTAGCCAGCTAAAACAGCGTAGAGTTGCTTTTGTAAAGCCTTAAGCAAAAAAGATGCTTCAGACTTGCTTTTACCCAAGCGCAAATGGCCTCTTTCACCGCCAAACCACATGCCACAAACTAGACTACCGATACCAACGATTACGTAGATATCTTTTTGCCCCTGAGTGATAGTTTGATAACCAATAACACCACGTATTGCAGGTTTTGTCAGCGGTAAAAGATTTTGTTGCAAGACATCACGAATCAAGTATTGAGCTTTTGCACTTAAAATAGCCTGTCTAGAAACGCTTGGTTGACGAAAAAGCGCTTTTTCCTGCTTGTTTGTTATTTCTAAGATGCTATCAGCAGTTCTAGCATTTTGGAAAAGCAGAGCATAAGCATCAATGATCTGCCCAAGAGAGTAGCGAGTCTCGCCATAAGGCCCAGAAAATGGCAATCCTATCTCAGCAGAAAAATTTGCAAGTTTCATCTGCCCCAAAGACAGTGCCAAGTAGTCAAAACTTTTTTTATCTTGCATTATGAGGCCTTCAAATAGACTCATAGGATGATCATCGTCAGACACATTACTCAAAAGATCAAAGCCATTATCCAAAGCAAAGCCAGCAAGCATAGGATAGGTAAGCGGCGCATTTTGGCGAAAAGTTTGCGTTACTCTATTAAATTGACTTCTTTTATAGTCAAGCCCACCAGCCATGGCCACAATCGTAGCATTTTTTGTATCTACCGCGTAAAAAGCGCCTTCTAACTGATCTCCTATATTTTTTGTGTAAGAGGTCAATTTTTTAGCAAAATCCCGCAGAAGCGCTGTCAGCCTTCCTTGCATAGAACTATTTAAGCTCGTCACAATTTGGTAAGACCCTGACCTAGCATCTGAACGAGCTAGCTTTCGCGACATCTCTGTCAGAGCAAAATCAATAAAATAGCCGTCTCGACCAGAAGTCCTCCTAGATAAAATTGATACTTTTTCGTTTATGGCAGCGCTTGCTTCTCTCAAGCTGATAACACCATCTTCTTGCATCTTACTTAGAAGAAGGATTTGCCTCTTTCGTGCCCGATCAAAATGGCGATCTGGCGCCAACGCTGAGGGGGCTCGCACGCTCACAGCTAAAAGAGAGGCCTCAGCAAGAGTAAGATCTTCAGCGTGTTTACCGAAAAAACTTAAAGAGGCTGCTTCTAAACCATAACAATTTCTAGCAAAATAGACACTGTTTAAATACATCTCAAGAATTTGCTTTTTAGTAAGCTGATACTCCAATACCCATGCCAGGAACACTTCCTTTATTTTGCGTATAAACGTGCGTTCTGGAGTTAAAAAGTTATTCTTAACTACTTGTTGGGTGATTGTACTAGCCCCCTGCTGCACAGATCCATGCCGTAAATTTTGCCACAAAGCTCTCATAATAGCTGTGACATCAACGCCAAAATGTTGGTAAAAATTCTTATCTTCAGCGCTAGTAAAAGCTAATTGAACATGATTAGGAAGCATTTCTATTTTTTTATAAAATCGTCTATTCTTATAAATACTACCTATGGCCATATGATTTTGATCGTAGATTTGACTTGCGTATTCAATCTTGTCACCATTTAATATTTCAATGCTTCTAATCGCTTTGCTGGCACAAATTAAAAATAAAACTCCTCCTGTAGTGAGGAAAAAAGCAAAAGAGTACAATGTAAATTTAGTTTTCCAAAATGTCATAGAATTATTTTAACAAGGAATGCAAAGAGGCGAGGGCAGTATGAAAATTTTTGATCAATTACAAGGTGCAAGACACAAACTTGGTAAGAGCTCTACCACAGGTCTTAGCGATAGCGATATTAAACACTTTTTAACATTCGATAAAAATCTAGTAAAAGCAATTGAATATGGCCTTATTGCTCTAAAAAATATTGAAGATGAATTCTCTGAAATGTTGCAAAAACCAGAGGAAACACAAATAACAGACCTACAAAAAGATTTTATTAATTTTTATGACCCAAACACCGTAAATCCTTACGTTGCAATTGCAGCCTTTGGCCCATGGATATTTACCAGCAAGGGCTCAATCATCTATGATGCTGGCGGGTATGGCATGCTTGGTCTTGGTCATAATCCTGAAAATATAGCAAAAATTATGCAAAATCCGCTAGTCATGGCAAACATCATGACAGCTCAGTTTTCACAGATGCGCTTTGCAAAAAAAATTCGCCAAGAAATAGGGCAACGAGGTCAAAAAAACCCATACCAGCGATTTATCTGTCTAAATTCTGGCTCTGAGGCAATGACCCTTGCTGCCAGATTGGCTGATATCAATACCCTTACACAAATGGCAAACGGCAAAACGTCTCTAGGAAAAAATTATCTAAAAACTAAATACCTAAGCCTAACTAGCGGTTTTCATGGCCGCACAGAAAGACCTTCACAGTTTTCAGATTCCTGCCTAAAAACATATAAAAAGCATCTAGCTTCTTTTCAAGACTTAGACAACCTTATCACTGTCCCGATAAACGATACAAAAGCTTTACAACTAGCTTTTGCGCAGGCAGACAAAGAACAAGTATTTATCGAAGCTTTCATCATGGAACCTATCATGGGTGAAGGCAATCCAGGCGCAGCTATGAGCGTCGATTTTTATAAGTTAGCTAGAGAGCTTACTTTAAAATCTGGCGCTTTATTTATTATTGATTCTATCCAAGCTGGTCTAAGAGGACATGGAGTCTTGAGCATTTGCGATTACCCCGGCTTTGAAAACATTATACCTCCTGATATCGAATCCTTTTCTAAAGCTCTCAACGCCGGCCAATTTCCTTTTTCAATGCTTGCCCTCAGTAAAAAAGCTTCTTCTCTTTACAAAAGCGGTATCTATGGCAACACAATGACAACAAATCCTAGAGCTCTTGATATTGCTAGTGAGGTGCTCTCTTGTCTTGATCAAAGAATCCGACAAAATATTGTCCATCAAGGTAAAGCAATCCTAGCGAATCTTTTGTCGTTGAAAAGCGAGTTTCCTGATCTTGTTACCGGCGCTCAAGGCACTGGCCTGTTATTTTCTTTGGAAGTAAACAAGAATGTGAAAGTAGTAGGAGCTGATGGCTTAGAGCAAGAGTTAAGAAAAGCAGGCCTTGGTGTCATCCATGGGGGTGAAAATTCTGTACGATTCACGCCGCATTTTGCTATCACTGATGAAGAAATTGCACTTATGATGAAGACGCTTACTCAAGTTCTTAGCC
>CALBMD010000351.1 GCA_937896265.1 uncultured Pseudomonadota bacterium | reverse complement strand
CAGACTGAAAACAAGTCTTGCTTTGCCCAAGCATAGTAGCAGCATTCATTTTAGCTCGATATTTAGTAGCCAAAAGATCTGCTGCTTTTAAAAAGACAGCCGCCCGCTCTTCCCAAGGTAGCCTGGCCCAATCCTTTTGGGCTTTCACATTAGCAGAAATAGCATTTTTGACATCTGCCTCACTTGCCCATGCTGTTGATCCTATTTTTTGCGAGTGCTTGTGAGGGCAAGCGATAGGTTTCTGGGGGCGATCAAAAATTTTCTTGCCATCAATAATGATAGGTACCGTCTCTGACCTCTGCTGCAACTGTTGCAACTCAGATTTCAACTGTTGCCGCTCTTTACTTGCTTTTGCGTATGTTAAGATAGGCTCATTTTGAGGGAAGGGAATATTAAAAATACCACTAGCCATTTAAACCTCTTATCGCTGGAAGATACGGAAATCTCTCGGTCACTTGGTAAACCTAGTCTAAAAACACTTGAATTCGCAAGCTTAAGATGTTATTCGTCCGCCTATGATGCTTGATCCACAAATAAAAGATGTGCTCGTTCGCCTTACCAAATTATTTATCGCCTGCATAATTGGTATTGGCCTTATTGTTTACCTTGAAACAAAGAATCCGCCGCCTATGGTTGAAAACAAGAGTCAAATTTTAGATCTAGACTTTAAAAACGTAATTGTCTACTCAACACCTAGCTGCAGCTACTGCTTTGCCGCCAAGCGGCTGCTTGATAAAAAAAATATACGCTATGAAGAAATTGATGTTTCAGAAGACCCCAAACTCAGAGAAGAGATGGTAGCAAAGGCCTTTGGCAGGCGAACTGTTCCTCAAATCTTTTTTGGTAGCACACACGTGGGCGGTCACGATGACTTAGTAGCGCTCGAAAGACAGGGCGCTCTCGATAAAAACAACCCTTAAATTCTAGCTAGAGCCCGTAGCAGAATGTTGGTCGCATGCACACAAAAAACAATCCTCTGACATTGCCGTCTGTTGCACAGATTAGGCAAGATTTCCCTTTTCTCGAGGCAGGTGAACTCTACTATTTAGATAGCGCTGCCACTAGCCAAAAGCCTAGAGCCGTATTAGAAGCCTTAGATTATGCTTATAAACATCTTTGCGCCAATGTGCACCGAGGTGTCTACAGCCTGGCTGAAAAAGCGACTGAAGAATTTGAAGCTGTTCGCTTAAAAACAGCTAAGTTTATTGGCTCGAAAGCAAACGAAGTTATTTTTACAAGCGGTACTACCTTTGGCATCAACCTACTAGCCCGCACCATAGGTGAGGAGTTAGTAGGCGAAAATGACGAAATACTGGTATCAATGCTTGAGCATCACTCTAATATCGTTCCTTGGCAAATCTTAGCTGCCAAAAAAAAGGCTAAGATTATCTTTGTTGCCCCCAATACCCAAGGCTACCTAGAACCTGGCGAAGTACAAAAAAAGATCACTAAGAAAACAAAAATTCTCTCATTTGCTCATGTCTCTAATGTCTTAGGCACGATCCAAGATGCAAAAAATCTTTGTCAAATCGCCAGAGAACATGGCATCTTAAGCGTGATTGATGGCGCTCAAGGGGCACCGCACTTAAGCCTTGATATGGCAGAAATTGGCTGCGATTTCTATACTTTCTCTAGCCATAAGATGCTTGGCCCTTCTGGTCTTGGCGTGCTGTTTGGCAGGGAAAAGCTCCTTGAAGAGATGCCTCCTTTTTTCGGCGGCGGCGAGATGATTGAAAAGGTTACTATCCATGGCTCCACTTGGGCTAAGCCACCGCACAAGTTTGAAGCTGGTACCCCAGCTATTGCCGAGGTCATTGGCTTTGGCGCCGCTATCGATTATCTAGCAAAGTTAGATCGTCAGGCACTCTTGAAAAGAGACCAAGAGCTGGGGCTTAGCATTGCTAAAGAACTTGCCAGTCACAATGGAGTGCATCTTTTAAACCCAACAGATGCCAACTGGCTTGGAGTCGTGAGCTTTGAATACACACAGGTCCATCCTCATGATTTTGCTGCAGTTTGCGATTCGTTTAAGGTTTGTGTACGGGCAGGATATCACTGCGCTCAGCCTCTGGCTCAGCATCTAAAAATCCAAGCCAGCATCCGTGTCTCGCCTTTTTTATACAACAATGAAAAAGATGCTGAGATGTTTTTACAAGCCTTTTATGCCGCCAAAAAGCTTTTTACCTAATCTTAGCTCTGCCTGACACCTAAAGGCCCCAGGTATAAAAAAATCTCCACATTGCCTTTACGGCCCGCTATTTTTGAATCGCAGTGACCCAGATAAGACAACCCTAGCTCTTGATAGGCTTTACTGACTCGGCTTACAGCTAAAGATCGCAAAGAGGGCTCTGTCACCACCCCCCCATAGGGTACTTCTTCTCTTTCTAGCTCAAATTGAGGCTTTACTAATAGTAAATATCTTGTGTGGCTTTGCCCTAAGCTGACAATAGCCTTTGCTAGCCGGGCTAGTGAATTAAAACTAATATCGCTAAAGATCCAATCTACCTGCTTATTATGAGGTAACTTAAAATCGCGAATATCTGTCTTTTCGTAGAGCGAAATGCGTGGGTCTTTTCTCAGGGCATCACTAAATTGATGAGTACCAACATCAACAGCCAAGACCTCTTTAGCGCCTAATTTTAATAAGCAATCGGTAAACCCACCAGTGGAAGCGCCAATATCAATAGCTACTTGATCCTTTATTTCAGCGGTGAGATTAAAAGCCAAAAGCGCCGACTCAAGCTTTTCCCCCGCTCGGCTCACATATTTTTTTTGGCCTTTAAGCGCAATTTTTGCCGAACCAAGAACCTGAGACCCCGCTTTATCAAGGCGCTGGCCATCCACTAAGACTTTACCAGCAAGGATAAGAGCCCTTGCCTCAACAAGACTTATGCAAAGACCTGCCTGCAATAACGCCTCATCGAGTCTGATCTTTTGTCTTTTTGCCACCGCCAGATAATCCCAACTAGTTTAGCCAGAGCTGTCTTTGTTCTTGATAAAACGCCAAGAACCGATTCTCTTCGATTGCTGTGCGAATCTGAGACATTAGATTTAAAAAATAGGTTAAGTTATGCAAGGTAAAAAGCCTAAGAGCGGAAAGCTCACCAGCCTTAAAAAGATGCCGAAGATAAGCTCTTGGATAAGTCTTACAGGTATAACAGCTACAAGCTGGATCAAGAGGGCTATCATCTAGGCGATACTCTTGATTTTTCAGAGAGAGCTTACCAAGAGAAGTATAAAGTGTGCCATTTCTACCGTTGCGCGAAGGCAGCACACAGTCAAACATGTCAACACCCAAAGCCACCGATTCTAAAAGGTCCAAGGGTGTCCCTACACCCATCAGATAACGAGGCTTCTCAGTCGGCATAAGAGCTGTACAATGAGCCGTCATCTCCCGCATCTCTTCTTTTTTTTCACCGACTGAAAGCCCACCAATTGCGTAGCCTTCAAAACCAATCTCAAGCAAGCGCGCAATACTTTCGGCACGCAGATCCTTATAGACACTGCCTTGAATAATACCAAACTGCGCTAGCTCTGGACGCGTTTTAGCCTGCCTGCTACGTTTAGCCCAAGCTGTTGTGATAGCTAAGGATTTTTTAGCATCAGCGTGGGCGACAGGATATGGCGTACAATCATCAAGGACCATATGAATATCTGTCCCCAAAGTTTCTTGAATCTGCACCGCTTTTTCAGGAGAAAGCAAGAAGCGCTGGCCATCTAAATGGCTGGCAAAATGCGCCCCTTCCATCGTGACCTTGCGAAACTTTGATAGACTAAACACCTGAAAGCCACCAGAATCCGACAAAATGGGCCGATCCCAACGGATAAACTGATGCAAGCCACCAAATTTGGTAATGACCTCTAGACCAGGCCGCAAAAAAAGGTGGTAAGTATTACCCAAAATAATTTGAGCTCCCATTGTCTCCAAATCCTGACTAACCAAAGTCTTGACTGAGCCAACAGTACCTACAGGCATAAAAACAGGGGTTTCAACGGTACCATGAGCAAGCTTAAGACGCCCTCGCCTGGCCCCATGGTCGGTATGAAGCAGTTCGAACATGCTATTTCCAAAATATCTTGAGAAAAATGCGAGAAAATTATCGCGGGGATTCTAACAAAAAATTATACCTATGCCTACCGATTTGCGAAGCTCCATATGCAAAAAGTTCTAGGATAATTGTCTTTGAGACTATATCTTAGCTATGCAAGTTCTCAAAAATTGAAACTGCAAATCTCCGCTGTTTTTATACATTGCTGATTTTATATCAAAATATTACGAGAAAAGCATGTTTTTGGCGCAACCCTTAAAAGCCACATACGACGTTACAACGACAGTTATCAAAAACTTTGGTATGCTCCTTGACTTTATCCGCAGGGATTTTAGAACGCGTTATGTTGGCTCGATGCTGGGGGGCTATTGGTTCTTTATCCACCCTATCGCCTTAATTTTAATCTATAGCGTTATCTTTTCAAGCGTCATGCGGGTGCGATTTCCCCAAGACCTAACAGAGCACGCCTTTGGATTTACTATCTTTCTTTGCGCTGGCATCCTGCCTTGGACAGCATTTTCAGAAATGCTAAGCCGAACCACATCTATCTTTAGAGACCAGGCTAACCTGATTAAAAAAGTCTATTTTCCAAGCGAAATTCTGATTTTTGTTGCCACAGGATCTGTAGCTATTACGTTCTCTATCAGCCTTTTTATACTGTTTGTCTTCTTTCTCATCATTGGCCATCCGCTAAGCAGTGCTCTTTTTTATCTACCGCTTTTGATTTTGCTGCAAATGCTTTTTGCCTCGGGATTAGGCATGGCTTTAGCGGTGCTTAATGTCTTTTTTAGCGATATATCGCAAATGCTTGGCATTGCTTTACAGGTGTGGTTTTGGGGCACTCCTATCGTTTATCGTTTGGCGCAATTGCCAGAGAGCGTCCAATTTTTAGTGAAGTTAAATCCGTTTTTTTACTTCACCAGCCTTTATCAGGACATTCTCTTTTCGCGCCTTGCTCCTTCTTGGCAGAATCTTGCTACCTGCGCTGGTGTCTCTTTAGCCTTTTTCTGCCTAGGCGCCAGCATGCTAGAGCATTTTAAAATCCAATTGCTTGATGAGATTTAGGGAAACCTTATGCTAACAATCCGCAACTTAAACAAGGTTTTCGCTAGCTACCCTCGCCGCTTAGACAGAATAAAAGAATGGCTTTGTTTTGGCTCTCGCATCTTCCATGAGGAAATCCATGTCTTAAAAGACATTAACCTTGAAATTAAGGCTGGTGAAGCCTTTGGGTTAGTTGGCATGAATGGCGCCGGCAAAAGCACATTGCTTAAACTCATTACCAAAACAATGCTGCCAACAAGCGGCAGTATCGAATCAAATGGTAAAATAGCTGCTCTTTTGGAACTTGGGACAGGGTTTCATCCTGACTTAACAGGACGAGAAAACATTCTTCTAAACGGCAGACTCCATGGGTTAGAACCACAGGAAATCACAGCCAAGATCGACACTATCAAAGCTTTTTCCGAATTAGGCGACTATTTTGATAAGCCTTTGAAAAAGTATTCAACAGGTATGTATGTGCGGCTAGGCTTTTCTCTGGCCATAAGCGTCAATCCGCAGGTGCTTATCGTTGATGAGGCCCTTAGCGTTGGCGATGCTTACTTTCAACAAAAATGCTTGCGTAAAATTCGCGATTTTAAAGAAGCTGGCGTCACAATTCTTTTTGTCTCCCATGATCTTGCTTGCGTTAAAATTCTATGTGACAGAGTTGGGCTGTTAAATAAAGGATCGCTTGTCGCTGTCGGCGAACCTAAGGGCGTTTTAGATCGCTATAATGCTTTGATATCCGGCCATGATGTCAGACAAACGACCAAAGGCGAGCTTAAAGTTCTCGTCTCAGGTAGTGGCAAAGCCGAAATCGCTGCTGTGAGCTTACTCAATGAAGAAGGGCAAAAGGTCCAAGCCTTAGAAGCTGGTCAATTCTGCCAAATTGCTATCGATGTGCTTTTTAATGCACCTGTATCTAATCCGACAGTGGGTATCTTAATCCGTGATCGCTTAGGCTACGATGTTTTTGGTACCAATAGCTCTCATATGCAGCATCAAACGGGTGACTTCTTACCAAATAGCATCGGTCACTTTAGCTTTCGCTTTGCTATGGATATTGGTCCTGGGGAATACACGCTCAGCTTAGCTATCCACGCTGATGCCAGCCACTTAGCGGAAAACTACCAGTGGGCTGATAGTATTTTGTTATTTAAGGTCCATCCTAATAAAGATTATCCATTTCTTGGCGTATCTATGTTAAAGCCTACTTTTGAGATAGGTCCGCATGAGGTAAAAATATGAGCACATCAAAATCGACAGGAATAGCTCTTTTTAGCCTTTTGGCTGGTCTTTGGCTCTACTCCCTCTATGGGGTAACTACTGATGCCCATCAAGGAGAAGTATACCGGATACTTTATCTCCACGTCCCCTTTGCTTTTAGTGCCTTTCTCAGCGTTTTCTTCTTGTTTATTTTTAGCCTCCTTAGTCTTCGTTCGCCGCTAGCTAGTTTTACAAACCTAGCCCAAGCATGTGCTGAAGTCGGTCTTTTCTTTACTACCATGACCCTTCTAACTGGCTCTATCTGGGGAAAACCGACATGGGGAGTTTGGTGGACATGGGATGCTAGACTTACAACAACTTTTATCCTCTTTCTGCTTTTGACTGCCTACCTGCTGTGCTCAAAATCTATGGCTGATAATCCTGCCCGCAGCAAGGTTTGCGCCGTTATAGGTATTTTTTTAGCTATTGACGTTCCTATTATCTA
>CALBMD010000350.1 GCA_937896265.1 uncultured Pseudomonadota bacterium | reverse complement strand
AACGTAGATATTTTGTAACCATTAAAGAGAAACCAATTGTGCCGTAGGGAGTAAGGTTGAGGCGTCGGATATTAAAATCATTGATGTCGCGCTTTTCTGGTAGTCGTTTTTCGCTTCCTCTTGTGAAAATATTGATACCAGCTAAATAGAATCTATCGTTTTTCTGATAGAACATGGGGCCACCGATATCCCCTAAAGTGAACATGCCCATGACTTTATTATCGTCAGATCGATTAGCTGCAACCTTTTCAAAGGTTGTTTTAAAAAAGGTATTCGAGCTTTCAGTGATGCGTGAGAGGCAGGCACGTTTTTGGTAATCGATGAGATCTAAGCTGCCGTCTTTAGGATTCCCAGCAAAGCCAAAGCCAACAAAATAGACATTCTTTTTTAGGATAGAGTTTCCTAATTGATAAAGGGCGTTTGGAAGTTCGCTTGGGGTAACATTTTCGAATTCACTGGCGCCAAGCAGCACAGCAGGAACAACATCGGTGATAGGCGTGCGAAGGTAGATAAGAGCCAGATTTTGAGCCTCTATGCTGTCTGCTTTGGAATTATATTGGGGGTATACTAAGATTTCACCTATTTGCCTTGAAATAGCAGGAAGCCAAAGATTATTTCCTAACAGAAATCGACTTTTTTCAGTAATATTTATGGATTTTTCTTTCGGCCAAAGCGGTGCCACACAGTGAGCGGCTGTGAGCACAGTGCGAGGGTCAATGAGAGTAGCTGTGCATGTTATTTCGCTGGTAGTATTGGTTTTTTGGTTAAAGAAATAAAGATCAAGTAAACCAACGCTATCAAAAGCAGTATTTTTCGCGAGTTCAATAGCCTCTTCTGGTTCTATATCTGTATGAGTGACAATAGCTAGGCAGAGCGTTGATGTTAGGAGGGGGAGGAGTATAAACGTGTGCAGCATTCTCATAAGTCACCTCACTTGATAGTAGGTTCAAAGAGCTGGCTTAGACGTACCCGAAATTGCTACTAATGGCAAACAAAAACCTACTGGGAACCCCCTAGCTCTAGTGCTAAAGTAGGCACGGAGCTAGAGAGTCTAATAGTACTGGAAGTAGAAGTAGGTGGAAGGGGCGCGGGTGGAAGGCGCGGAGCTAAAGAGTCTAGGAAGTTTGTTATGAGCGAGGTGAGGAATCCAATGATTGCTAATGATATCGTTTTTGAGTCTTTTCCAGCTGGTCCGTTGCAATGCAATTGCACACT
>CALBMD010000349.1 GCA_937896265.1 uncultured Pseudomonadota bacterium | reverse complement strand
CCAAATTGCTTATTCTCATAAACTAGTCCCTGTATCTATGTTAGAAAATTTGCGAAATACTAACAGATCAAGCCTTTAAAAGGCAAATAAAACGTGGAATTTTGTGGAAAAGCAAGTGGTTATAGGATCCTGCTAATATCGGATTTGGGCTAGAGATGCACCTTCTCGTTTTTGATTTAGCATACAGCGGTACCTTAACAAACTGAAACAATGGTCCCCACCAAAGTGGCAATTTTACAAGAGATGGCAGCTAGTCAGAGTATTCTGTGAGGTGGGGTTAATCCAACCGGGACAAAAACAAGAGATTGAAAGCAGCCTTCCAGGCTACTTAAAATTTTGCCTCCACGCAGATCGACTAAGCCTCCAATAGCGATAGAGCCGCCTGACTACTATGTAATTGATATAGTTTCAGGTAAAGAGGTGTGTTCCGGAAATCTAAATTAATGTTTGATGTTCTTGGAGTGGGATCTGGCTAAAGAAGAGAAAAATATCGCGAAGGACGGAATAGATTTTCTAAGAGCGGCAGAAGTCTTCTTTGACTTAGACTGTATAGTAATGAAAAACGAATAGCACTCGAAAATCGAAGAGCGCTTCTTTTGCATAGGAGCTGTTGGTCCGGATGTTATAACGCTTAGGTTTGTTTTAAGAGGCAAGAGCATTAGAATTTTTGGTACGGTTAAGTGGAGAAAATGGGAGAAAGTTTGCAATGAAGTAAAAAGCAAAAAGACAGGTGAGAACGAGCCAAGAGGCGAATATAAAGATTGCCAAGACTTTTTGCTGCCACCAAAATTCATCGACTCCCTCGACAAAGAAAACCAAAAGGCCATGCGTTCTGCTGCCAACCGTAGCATCAACGCCATGCACAAGGAAGCGTGGAAGATTACTAAGAAGCGTTACAACAAGCGGCCAAAGGCCCCAAAGCGCGATAAGAACGAGCCATTTAAATTCCCAAAAAATCTCGAAGTCTTCCTAGTTTTTCGCTCCACGGCCCTGTTCTAAAAAATTTGCATTTCCTTTTAATTGGTGGTAAGTTTCCGCAGAAACAGCCTATCAGTAGAGAAAACCATGGTGCAGCAACGTAACTTTATCTATCCAATAATGTTAGCTTTCTTAGTCTTTGCCTCAAATATATCCCAAGCTCAAACGTCTTTAGCGATCAAGATCCACGAGGGTATTATTGACTATTTAGCAGAGTTGCACAGTAACCGCAGCCGTAAGGAACTTACATCTACTGCAGATTTTTTCACGCAGGATTATAAGGTGCTCTCGAGTATCATCGAGCAGATTCCTGATTTTAAACAACTTATTCGAGTACGGTCTAAACCGCTTATTGAAGCAGAAGTACAAGGGCCGTCCACCCGAGAAGAGGCTATTTTCCGCGCTCTCATTGAAAATGACCGTGAGGCATTTCATGCTATCACAGCAGGTATCACAGATCTTCAAATCTTAGAATTGCTATCTACAGCTGAAGTAAACCTCCCCGAGCTGACCCCGTTTACCAAAGGTTTTCTGCACCTTTTTGTTGATCAAGGCCAAGAATTAACCCTTTTAAACTACGCCTTGGCGTTGAATTCTATTTTGCATCGAGGCTCTTCTAACAGAGTAATTGATGTATTGCTACAAAGTAGCCTCGTTGAGTACTTATCACGAAAAAGTATTGATGTCGTTCAGCTAGCCACTTTTCTTCGTGACAAATGGCTAGTAAGAAGGCTCATAGCAAACGGTGTGGCAATCGATGGAAGAAGCGGTGCTACCAGCTATAACGCTCTGCATTGGGCTATTATCGTTGGTGATGAGGAGCTTGTCCGCATTTTTAACTTGCTTTCCCTTGATGTCAACAGCCCTGGAAGAAGTGCTACAACTAGCGCTAAAGATTTCTACTGCTTTGCCCTAAAAAATGGTGACTATGAGATTTTTGAAGCTATCCGTGGTAGCTCTAAATACCAGAGTGCTAGTGATGTCTTTGCTGAATTGCGATCTTCATTGCCAATAGCTACAAGCTCGAATGCTTCATTGCGACGTTTAGCTTTAGTTTATAACAACTTAGATTTCATTCGCAACTACGCCAAAACATCGAGTTTGTATTCGTTAGCTACCTCTATAATTCCAATTCTATATACTAGAGTGAATTACTTTTCTCTGAAAGAAGGCTTTTTGCAGTTCAATCCATCTTTCAGCGCTAAAGAAGATTGGGATGGTGAAAAAATTCGCCCAACTATCAATATGATTGTTGGGCAGGTGATAAAAGAGTCTCCTGCTGATCTAGACACTGCTTTGGTACAGGGATTAAAAGCTATAGCCTCTGACTATAGAAAAGATCCTTCTTTCAGTAAACTGATTCAAGAAGAAGCTAACCGTGCTGATAAGGCTTTGAAGGTGCAAAAGCAGCTTTTGAGCAAAGACATCGTGGCTGCTGTAGAAAGCGGTAACTGGATGCCAGTGGTGCTGGAGTGGATTATGGCTCGCAGCTATGCAGGGCTCGATGATCTGCGAGATCTAAATACGAAAAAATCATTGATGGAAATGCGAATTGCAGCAGACGATGACTCTTTTCTCAGTGTTGTGATTGCGCGCAAGAAGCAGTGGCGCTTTGGTGTCAACCATATTGATGAAGATGGGCAGACTTATTTAGGTTATGCCGCTCGGTATGGATCTCTGCGTTGCCTTGCTATTTTGCTGAGAGACGGTGCTGAAGTGAATCTTGCAGATATGCAAGGGTATACACCTTTGATGCATGCAGCAGAGGCTGGTCAGAAAGAGGCTGTGCAGGCCTTATTACAAGCCAACGCTAATGTACATGCTAAAAACAAGGATGGTCGAACCAGCTTAGCGTTAGCTTGGGATAAAGATATTCTTAGTATTTTGAGAAAAACCATCACAGCTTCCTATGCTGGTAGCTTAGAAGTCCCAGTTAAAAGTGATCTCAATTTGGCTATTCAGATGAATGACTGCGCCATGG
>CALBMD010000348.1 GCA_937896265.1 uncultured Pseudomonadota bacterium | reverse complement strand
GCTCTTCCGATCTAATTCACTAATCGCCTTTTTATAAGCACCAATAAATATATCTGACTTGCCGCTATCTGGCCTTAAGATAGCAATTTTCTTATACCCTCTTTTCTGTGTCAAAAGAGCTAATTTACTGGCTAGGTCAAAATCATTAGGATAAACACGAAAAATCGCTGACTTTTTTGGAAGAAGGTGAGGCTCTTTGTTTAACAGAATCAAAGGAAGCCTTAGAGAAGGAACTTTTGCTGCGAGAGCCTTTGCTACTTCTAAGGACATGCCACCAATAACAAAATTAATATTGTCGATAAAAACAAGTTCCGCCAATGCTTTTAAAGTAGCTTCTTTAGTCAATACACGAAACTTAACAACAACAGCTTTTCTAAGCAGCACCTCTTTATTTAAACCAACTTCAAAGCCATGAAGAAAATCATCGTCACCTTCTTTGCTCGACAAAATCAAACCCACTTTCGAAATAGATTGATTCATAAATGTGTGCACTAAACTTGCTGTTTGAGATGCTTTATCACCACGGCAAGCATCTTGACCAAGCGATGCTAAACGAAATGCTATGCTTTCTTCTTTTTTTCCACTTGCTAAAAAAAGCTTTAGTGAGCGAAGTGAAGAAATGAGAGCAAGCTCTACCTTCGTGCATATTTTTTTAGATGAAATATCTTTTAAATTTTCTGCTTGTGGCTCAAAAAAATTCGCAGTATCAAAACTCTCATTTTTAAGTAGACTTGCATCGAGCTCTTCTACTTCTTTAACACAAGAAGAGCCAATAATTATAATCAACAAAAAGGTGAGAAAAAAACTCTTTCTAGTCGACTGGTAATTCAGAAAAAGGCTTCCTAAATTCTGTATCAATCTTATATACCCTTCCCTTAGCTTTCACAGATGGCTGATTTGCTGCTAAAAACCACATAGGTATGCCTGTTTTAGAAAGCTTGCCATAAACCGGGTCTATAATCAAACTGATGACACCAAAAGAAGACTCTTTAAAAGCAGGTCGTGACTTGTCAATTGCTTGTTCCATATAGGATTGCCAAATTGGTAGAGCTAAATTGGCACCAGAAGCTTCATAGATAGGAGTAGGGACATCAACTCCAACCCATACAAGGCATAATAAATGCTCGCTAAAGCCAGCAAACCAATTATCCTTAGCTTGATTGGATGTACCTGTCTTTCCTACCGCATACTCAGCAAGAGAAGAGGCACTATTTGCTGTACCTCGAAGCAAGACCTGACGCATTCCTTCTGTTATTAAAAAAGCTAGTTCCTTATTTATGACTCGGAGCTCTTTTGTAGCTAAGTGCTGATACAAAACTTTCCCTTGGTTATCTTCAATTTTCTCGATGGCATATGGCTTAACTTTGAGCCCTCCTGAAGCAAACACACTATAAAGACTAGCCATCTCTAGCATCGAAATTTCTGACGAACCAAGCACCGTGCCAAGCTCAGGTTTAAGCTTTGACTCAACACCAAGTTTTTGCGCATGCTCAATGACTTCATCTACACTCAGCGCCTGGCCAAGCTCCAAGGCTGGAGCATTAATTGAGCGATAAAAGGCACGCAGAAGAGTTGTCTCTTTCATATACTCGTTAGTTGCCGAGCGAGGCCTATAATCACCATCAAAGTTGACGGGAGCAACCATCATGACATCATTCCACTTATAGCCACGGCTAAGAGCAAGTGAATAGACAACTACCTTAAAGAGTGAGCCAGGTTGACGAAGTGCGCTTGTAACGCGATTAAACTGTGACTTTTGGTAGTCCCTGCCACCAATAAGGGCTAATATCTTACCGCTACTTGGCTCTGAAACCACAGAAGCCGCTTCAAGGCGCTCTCTTTTTTCTGTGTTTTTATGACGAATACGCCCTTCAAATTTAGCTAAAAGCGTTTCAGAATCTTTCAAAGCATTTTGAAGCTTTTGTTGCTGCCTCAAATCCAGTGTCGTTCTAATCTGCAAACCTTTACCTTTTAGCGACTCAAGACCAAGCAGCCTATGTGCTTCTTGATCTACATAATCGAGAAAAAAAGGCGCAATCTTGGAATTTGGCGGATGAAAACGCCTAAACTCAAGAGGCTTATCTATCAAAGCCCGCCCCTTAGCTGGTGAAAGGTAGCCATTTCTTACCATTGCTTGCAGTACTTGCTCTTGCCTAAATTTAGCCGCTTCTTTGTCTTTAGCAGCACCAAAACGCCCAGGAGCTTGGAATAAGCCAGCAATAAAAGCAAGCTCGTGCGTCTTAAGCTCAGAAAGCTCTTTGTTAAAGTATTTTCTAGCAGCAGCCCCAACACCGTATGCCCCATGACCTAAAAAAAAGGAATTGGCATAAATTTGCAAAATTTCTTCTTTCTTGAGCACCTTTTCTAACTCGATACTCAAGAAGATCTCTCGAATTTTTCGAGCAATGCTTTTCTCGTTGGTGAGGAGAAAAGAACGCACTACTTGCTGGGTAAGAGTGCTAGCTCCTTGTCCTTTTGCATGCAAAAGATTAACCCAAAAGGCACGAAGGATACCTTCAATATCAAAACCACTGTGCTGCCAAAAATTTTTATCTTCAACAGCTACAACAGCATTCACAAGATCCTTAGGCAGCTCACTAAATTGCTTAAATACGTGATAGCTATCGTATAATTCGCCAATAACTTCGCCATCTTTACTTAAAACAACAGTATTATTTGGTGGCACATATTGTGTGATTTTTAATAAAGTTTTTTTATCAAAGGCAAACACATCTAGATAATCAAAAATCATGAAAGAGACAGAAATAAAAATAGTTGCTACTAGCAGTCCCATTGCCAGAAGACCACGAAGCAGACCTATTCTTCTCACTAGGGCACCCTACTAATCTTAATCATATTAGTTGATTTCATCAGATTCATAGGAATACCAGCTGTAATCACAATATAATCGTCCGCGTTAACAATGCCTAAGCTTTTCAAAAGCTTAGGCAAATCAGCCAACAAAGCGTCGGTATTATAAAAAAGAGGGTTTACCATGCCATAAACACCCCATGCTATCTGCAACCTTTGAATGACATCTTCTCTCGGACTAATAGCTACAATTGGTGTTTTAGGTCGCCAACTTGAAATCAAATTAGCAATCGATCCGGTGAGGGTTAAACAGACAATAGCTTTTGCTTGCAGAGCATCGGCTGTTTCGCAGGCTGCTCGAGCAATTGCCTCATGAACTTCCCAATAAATATTGCCCTTAAGGTTATCCTGCAAGACAAAACGAGGCCCTCGACGGTAAGACCACTTCTCAACTTGCTCAATGATGTCAGCCATTTTTCGGACACAAGCCACCGGATATTTTCCTGATGCAACCTCAGCAGAAAGCATGATGCAATCAGCACTATCTAAAACACCATTTGCTACATCAGCTACTTCTGCCGAAGATGCTATAGGATTAACAATCATCGACTCAAGCATTTGCGTCGCAATAATAACTGGTTTTGCCTGCCTAGCTGCTGCATCAATGATGCGATACTGATAAAGAGGGACTTTTTCTACAGAAACTTCAACCCCAAGATCTCCTCTAGCAACCATCAAACCATCTGCAACTTTTGCAATCTCATCAATGCGCTCCACAGCCGACGGCTTTTCAATCTTAGCAATAACTGGCGTATCTGAACCCAAAGCCTTGATAATCTTTTTGCAAAGTAAAATATCATCCGGTGTCTGAACGAAAGAAAGAGCTACCATATCAACACGGTTAGCTATACCAAACAAAAGATCACGGTTATCTTTCTCAGTCATTGCTGGCAGCGACAAAAGCGAATCAGGAAAATTTACTCCTTTGCGATTTTTAAGAATACCGCCATCTAGAACCTTGACAACTAAATGAGGGTCTTTAATCGAACAGATTTCAAGCAAAAGCAAACCATCATCCATCATAACGCGCTGGCCTACTTTTGTATCTTTCGCCAAGTGCTTATAATCAATAGGAATCGTTTTAGGATCCTCTTGCACTGTACCAAAGGTCAGTATGTACTCCTGACCTACAACAAGCTCCATGCGACCGCCAATTAGCTCGCCACAGCGAATCTTTGGGCCTTGTAAATCTTGCAGAATAGAAACATTTAATTTTGTCTCTTTGGATAACTTACGAATCAGCTCAATATTTTTGGCGTGAGTCTCATGAGAGCCATGAGAAAAATTGAGTCTAGCAATATTAAGTCCAGCAAGAATGAGATCTCTTAATACCTCTTCACTAGAGGAAGCAGGCCCCAGCGTACCAATAATCTTACAGTGGCGGATTGCTTTATTAGAAACAAAATCCCTAAAACCTTGCACAATCGGCGTTGACTTTTCATCGTGTTTCTGCATTTTTATTAAAAACCTATTTACAAAGTTCAAACCGCCACCATAAAAATGGCTATGTTTCTTTTCTATAACTTAACATGTATTCTACTAATCAAGAATTCAATTCAAATAAGCCTTACTACCATTTGGAGTATATTCTCTCCATGCCTTGCTTTGCTATCGTGGTACTGCTTTTTACTTTCTCATATAAAACAGAAGCAAATAGCGACATAGCTTTTGCTGAGTTTAGTAAATATCTCAAGCTCAAAGAGCTAGGTGGAGATGCTGACTCAAGGAAGATTAAACAAAGTAAAATCCTTATTTACTCTTTACTTGAGCAAATAGAACAAAAAATCCCCATCGACGAACCTGAAATTACTCTTCTAGCGCATCGCATTGAAAAATGCCATAGCCGGACTCTACTTCCTCGCAGAGTTTGTCAAAAAATTATTGCTGACAGGCGACAAGAGTCATTTGACGAAAAAAGATCCCAAGAAGCAAGACCCTTCTTACAAACAGCACTCAACTACTTAAATCTTGCTGAAGAGGCTTTACCTTGCGATCTTGAACAAGCCTGCTACTACTTTCGTATCACTTTAAATATCTTGTATGGTCTTTTTGCTCAAAGTTATGAGGGTAGAGCTGCACGTTGGTCTGAAGTTCTAGCTATGCCACGAAAAATTATTACTATCTTGCCGTATATGTCAAAAACACAAAGGCAGACCTCTATATCCTTTGAAAAGGCCAAGAAAGAAGCGCGCTTTCTTATCGATCCAAAAGACAAGGCACCACGCATCCTACAATTAAAAGACCTTGTTGGCAAAACTTCAGAAGAAATAGCTAACCTTGACATCCCCTCAGATCACCCTCTATGGTATAGCGAGAATAATCTAGAAAAGATTGTCAAACCAGCGGATGCTTTTTTTCGCAAACAAAAAGAAGTGCTTCTTCGCTTAGTCCCAGAAGCTAGCATTCAAAAACTAGGGGCACTTGAGTTTGCTCGCCTACAAAAAATTGTCTTTTTCAAATCATTTCCCAAAACCCATGGCACCCACCCCAAAATTCGAGTGCAAGATCCCTACGGTTTTATTTGGAAGTTAAAATTAGGATCAGAATTTTATTCTGAAGCTGTAGCAAATCTTCTCTATCTGGAACTTGGCGGCAAGTATCAAGACCTAAACTTCGCCCATACTTATAAAAATCCTATTCTGGTCATATTTCCCAAACAAGACCCCGAAGAGACTATTACCTCATTTGCGACTTTAAATCAGACAATAAAAAAATCTTATCACAAAGAAGATCTTCTTCCTTTTATGCATCCTTACTTTAGTCATGGCGAGATTACCAAAGAGAATATTCAAAAAATATCCGCTCTAATTGATCTTGATCCTTTACTCACAAAAGTGCTTTCGTCACAGGTTGGGCAACAATTTGCTGTTATTATCAACGCTTCTCTTGAATTCCAGGATAAACGCCTGGCACAAAATGGAGGTCCTATTGCGCAAAGTCTACTTAATGGCGAAAATGACCGCGCCCTACGAGGGCTTCATCTTTTCCATTTATTCATCGATAATTTTGATACTAAAGACACCAATACCCAAGGGTTTTTAGATCATCAAAGCTGCTATTTTCAAACAATCAACGATTTGGGTAGTGGCTTACGAGGAGGTATCCAAAAAGGCCTGAACAGCTTCTCAAATACATTTTTGAAAATAATTCATATCCCCCAAGCAAAAATGCTCTATCACAAACCACTTCTTTATCGCAGCAAAGCTGCTGAACTAGCTAGCTATGCCGATTTATTGTGGATGGCCAAAAAATTGACGAAATTGCCTAATGCTAGAATCATAGAATTTGTGAAAAGATCACAGCTACCTGATTTTTATGCATCGCTATTAGCCTATAAGATCATGACTAGAAAGCAGCAGGTAGCTAAATTATTTGATCTAGAAAATTCTGATCAAAAGGCTCAAATAGAAGATCAATGCTTTGACTTGGCAAGTGATAACGCTATTGAGCTTGTAGCAAAACGCTACCTCATCCCAAAAGATCTCCTGAAAGCGAATGTTCATCAGCGTTTTTCAAGATTCTCCGATGCTGTCGATTGCCCACTTATTGACCATAAAATCAATAAAGATTCCATTATAGTAAAATGGCTTAAAAAGCTTTACTTTTCTCAAAGTAAGATCTAATTTTTAGAGACTTGCCGAGGAAAAGAGCAAATGAAAGTTGTCCCCTTACCAAGAATACTTTCTACACGAATATCACCATGATGCTTTTCAACAATGCCCTTAGAAATAGAAAGGCCAAGCCCTGTGCCCGCACCTTTTTTCTTTGTCGTAAAAAATGATTCAAAAATCTTATCTAAATGCTCAGGCTTTATGCCTATACCACAATCAGATATCAGCACCTCAAGGAGATCTGATTGCCCCCTAAAGTCAATGACTATGGATCTATCATCTTGAGAACTTACAGCATCGCAAGCATTGCCAATAATATTAATAAATACCTGCTCTAGCTGATTTTCATCACCATAGATAAAGGCCTCTTTTCCAATGACTTTGTTGATAATCGTTGCTCTTGTTTCAACAATCTTCTGAGTTAAAAGCAAGAGTGAATTGCCAACAACATCGGCTAAGTTAAGCTTTTGACAAGCCATTTCATCAATACGCGAGTAATCTCGTAAGTGATCAACCAAGTACATGATTTTATTGGTTGATTTCTCAATGATGCGCTGACATTTTGTCAACTCTTCAACATTAAGACTTTCAATTGCCCTCTTCAGAAAAACCCCATTATAGGAATAAATGAGTGAAAGCGGATTTCTAACATCATGTAAAATACCTGCGGCTAATTCACCGATGCCAGCTAATTTACTTTGCTGGATTAGTATAGATTTAAGCTGATTTAGCTCTCGGATATCGCGTGTAATCGTAAAAGTTTGTTTAAACTTCCCTTCAGGAGTGTATAAAGAAACAGACCGTATCTCCACATCAATAACCTCGCCAGATTTAGTCTTCATTTTTGACTCAATCCGATCGATAACACCTTTTTCTTTTAATCTCTTAAATCCCGCTTGAGCTGCTTGGACAACTTCGTCAGCATATATTTCAAAAACATCTTTACCAAGCAGCTCTTCACGGCTATAGCCTAAAAGAAGAGTTGCCTTTTTATTGACAAAGACTATCCGACCTTTTTCATCAACAGAATGAATAATATCGGGAAAACTATCGATTATTGAGCTTAATATATTATCAACCCCTGTCTCGAGCATTCCTGAAAGATCTGGATCTTGATTGAGTATTTTCTTTTCCAAAAGCCCCCCTTCATTAGATATCGGTACGTTTCTTCTTTTAAGAAAGATTGCCAATTAGAGCAAGGAGCACTATCATGACAATATTCCAATATGTCTAGCTTTTTGGCGACAAAAGGGGTAAATCATCCTTGAAACACCCAAGAAGATAGACCAAAAAATGACATGACTAGGCGTTCCCTATGAGTAATGAGGATACTATTACAAGTCTCTTTGCACACAAACTTATCTTTGTTACTGGCAAAGGAGGCACTGGCAAAACTTTAATCACCGCATACTTGGCGCAAAAAGCTGCCTTATTGGGCAAGCGAGTTCTCATTTGCGAATTAGGAGCAAGTGCACAGATTTCTGGCCTTTTTGGCATCAATGAAGACATTGATTACCAACCTAAGTCACTGAGCGAGCATATCCATACTGCCAGACTAAGCCACAGAGATTGTCTAAAAGAGTACATCGTCGATAGACTCAGGTATCCGACAATTTATGAGAAAGTTTTTACTAAGAATGTTGTTCGAAGCTTCTTAGAAGCAGTTCCTGGTCTTGGTGAAGTTATGATTTTAGGTAAACTTGTCTATGAGGCTAAAAGAGCATACTATGACCTTGTCTTATTTGACGCGCCAGCAACAGGACATTTCATTCAGCTTCTAGCGACACCACAAAATATTCGCGAATCAGGCCTTATAGGCCCTTTGGTAAACGAAGTTCGAGAAATAGAAGAGTATCTTGCTGATCAAATAAATTGCGCTATCTCTTTGGTGAGCCTACCAGAAAGTTTAGTTCTCGATGAAACCATAGAGTTTATGCAGTATGCACAAAGCCATATTAAGACACCAATTTCTTTAGTCATTTTAAATCAAATGTTGCCCGAGCTAGCAAAAAATCTACAGATCCTAAATAGCCCAAAACTAGCTCAAACAACATTATGCTCTTACCTGCATAAGAAACTAGAACTCATGCAACAGGGGTATGCATTGCTAACTAGCGAACTAGCAAAATACTCTCATCAAACAGATTTAGTACTTACCAAAGAAATGGGGATTTTAAAGACTCCTTTGCTGGAAAATAATTTCATGACGGGGTTTTTATTAGGAAAAGAACATGCTTGAACTTATCAAAGATAAGAAATTTATAGTCATGCTTGGAACTGGTGGTGTTGGCAAAACCACCTGCTCTATAGCCCTAGCTATCATGGCTGCTCGTCATGGTCGAAAAGTGGGTCTTTTGTCTATTGATCCTGCTAAAAGACTTGCCTCTGCTCTTGGCCTGCCACTTGGCCATGAACCTAAAGAAATTATCTTTGAAACAGAGCTGGAGTTTGCGGGTTCTTTAAAGGCCTGTATGCTTGATCAAAAAGAGATTTTTGATGCTATGGTGCGCAAATTTACGAAAGATCCAAGAACATGCCAAAATATTCTTAATAATCAGATTTATAAAGCTATTAGCACCAAATTCGGTGGCGCCACTGAGTATATGGCCTTAGCCAAAACACAAGAAATGCTTGAGAGCCTTGATTATGACTTAGTGATTTTAGACACACCACCTGATACCCAAGCTCTGGATTTTTTGCAAAGACCAAATGTGCTTGAGAACTTTCACGAAAACAAAGTCATTCCTTGGCTTATTAAACCTTTTCATATCGCAGATAAACTAGGGGTGACAAAGTTATTTAACGTCAGCGAGAGATTAATGGGCGGCGTGGCCAAAATTGCAGGTCTACAAGCGCTAAAAATGATCTCTGAGTTTTTGATTCTTGTCCAAAATGTCATTAATGGCTTTCATCTGGCTGGGCAACAAGTCTCTGCATCTCTAAAAGCCCCTGCAACAGCTTTTATTTTAGTAAGCTCTGTAACTTATAGCTCAAAAAAATCAGCTCTGCTGCTCTCACGCAACCTTTCTGAGATGGGGTTTAATCTTAGCGGCATCATCGCCAATAAAATTCTGCCAAAGGCGTTAGAACAAGAGATCAATTCCAACCCAGAAAATTTTTCCGAGCTCGCTCAGCTTACAGATCTTTTCTTGCAAAAAAGGAGTGCACAGCTAGATCTTTGCCAAGAACTGGCTAAAGAAATTGAGATTTTTTCCCATCAGATGCCTAAGGTCTTTACAATAGAAGAGCAACCCTATTCTCTGTTTGAAAAGAAAGGTATTTTTCAGTTTTCCTATGCGTTTGGCACATAGACATCTTTTTGACACAAAAACTGAAAAATTTTGACACCTATGCCCATGAAATCGCCAATTCAATTTAATTCCATATATGCTGAAGTATACAAAAAATATCATGCTATTGCGGTAGAAGTAGGAGTTTTTTTATTATATTTACAAGACGTCCTTAAACAGATCTTTCAGCGCCCTTTCCGACGTGAAATTGTTTTGCAGCAGATTGAGTTTATTGGCATCCAGTCATTACCGGTTGTGCTTTTAACTGGCTTTGCAACAGGGGCCGTTTTTGGTCTGCAAATTGGCGGCATCTTCTTATCGTTTCAAGCAGAAAGTTTAATGGGAGGTGCTACAGGTATAGCACTTGCTACAGAATTAGCGCCGCTAATTACCGGATTTTTACTAACAGGTCGCGTAGGTGCTGCGATGGCCGCAGAAATTGCGACCATGGTCGTCAATGAGCAGATAGACGCCCTTGAGTCTATGGGTGTTCACCCCATTCATTATCTTGTAGTGCCTCGAGTGCTAGCCTCTATGTTTATTATGCCTTTTCTGTGCGGCCTTTTTATGTTTATTGGTGTCTTCGCTTCTTATATTGTTGGCGTGCTTGTTTTTAATGTTGATTCCGGAGTTTTTTATGAAAAACTCCTAGATTTAGCGAACCCTCACGATATCGTTGTTGGCTTGCGAAAAATGTTGTTTTTTGCCTTCCTCATTGCTGTTATATCATGCCGTCTAGGACTAAATGCCAGCAAAGGAGCAAAGGGTGTAGGCCTTGCAACAACCAATGCGGTAGTCGTCAGCTTGCTAGCAATCTTGTGTACTGATTTTTTAATCAGTTTTTTCCAAGTAAAATGGATGTCTAGTTAATGATTGATTTTATTAACGTAAATAAAAGTTTTGGCAAGCATAAGGTACTTGACGCGCTTAATTTGCATATTGAAAAAGGTAAAATTACTTTTATCTTGGGTAAATCAGGGGAAGGTAAATCTGTCACAATCAAACATATTATGGGCCTTTTACGTCCTGATGAAGGTAAGATCCATGTGGACGGCCAAGATATCACTGAGCTCTCTGAGAGCGAGTTACGAATCTATAGACGCAATTTTGGCATGCTTTTTCAACATGCCGCTTTGTTCGACTCTATGAGTGTTTTAGAAAACGTCATGTTTCCGCTTAAAGAACACACTAACCTCAAACAGAGTATTATTAAAAGTCGAGCCTTTGATATTTTAGAACAAATTGAAATTTTAGACTTAAAAGACCGCTACCCTAATCAGTTATCTACAGGCGAAAAAAAGCGAGTAGGGCTTGCCAGAGCTCTGATTGAAAAGCCAAAAGTTATCTTATACGATGAACCAACTACAGGAATGGATCCTTTGGTCAGCGAAATGATCGATAAACTTATCGTTCAGGTCAATAAAGATCAGACATCGATGACTTCTGTTGTCATTTCTCATGATCTAAAGGCGGCTCTGGCAACTGGAGAACGCATCATTATGCTCTATAAAGGACGAGTTGCTTTAGCAGGGGAAGCCGATGATTTTCGCAAGACAACAGACCCTGTTGTTAGGCAATTTTTTTCTGGTAAGATCACAGGCCCTATGGAGTTCATATAGCTTCTAGACCTCTGGCATGATAATTGCATTTAATCTTGAGGCAAAAATACTTTGCTTTAGGGCACAACATGTGTACCTTTAGCGCTTGTCAGTACTGCCGATAAGGCGATTGATAGACAAAACAGGAAAAAGGGATCTTTTGGGATCTGAGTTTAAAGTAGGGCTTTTTACTATTCTAGCAAGTATGGTGCTGGGATATATGTTCTTTGTTCTTAGTCCAGATTCATTCCGTTCAGACGGACAAGTTGAGTACTATAGTAATGTGCGCGATGCTGCTGGCGTTGTAAAAAACAGCCATGTGAAAACAAACGGCGTAACAGTAGGCAAAGTAAAAAATGTCCTCTTGCAAGCCAACCAAACCCGCCTAGAAATTTTAGTTGATAAGTATGTGAAAGTCCCTAAGACGTCACGTCTTGCTATTAAAGAAAAAGGTCTTCTTGGTGACGTTTTTGTAGAAATTATCCGTGGTGATGATAACGGTGATTATGTTGAACCCAAAGGACTCATTGTTGAGTCTGATGATCAAATTAACATCTCTAACTTAATTGCCATAGCTGGCTCTATTGGCAAGGATATCAAACGAGTTACAGCAACCATCGCTGATGTTCTTGGCACAGAGCAAGGTAAGAAGGATTTTGCTCAAATTATAGAGGACACAAAACTTCTTATTTCTAACACCAAAGAACTGATCATGGAAAATAGAGCCAATGTTAAAGATATCGTGGTAAATGCACAAGTAGCGACTCGAAATATTAGAGCGATTTCTCAAACAGTAAATGAAATCTTGGGATCAGAGAACAAGGAAAAGCTTGAGAATATCATTGCCTCCTTTAGCAATACGATGCAAGACGTTGAAGCTACTGCTAAGAATTTCCGCTTAGTCTCTGATAAAGTAGAAAAAGGCGAAGGAACTTTAGGTAAACTTATTAATAAAGATGACGCGTTAAATGAACTTGAAGCAGCAATTAAAGATGTCCGAGAGATTTTAGCCCCTGCAACTCGCTTGCAAGTTAAAGTCGACTATCACGGAGAAATCCGTAAAGATTCCGACGCCCAGCATTTTTTTAACGCTTACCTACAAACAAGACCAGATAAGTTTTATCTTATAGGAATCACTGATGTTAACGAAACAACCAAAGAAACAACCGTAGAGCCCCTAAATACCCCTGATGACGAAATCAGCAAGGACCCTAATGTGCAAAAATCTGGCGTTCAACGAACCAGAGAACGCATTGTTGAAAACAAACGTATCCGCTTTAACCTGCAGTTTGGTAAGCGCTGGCACAACCTTCAAATGCGCTTTGGTCTATTTGAAACAACAGGCGGCCTAGCCTCTGACTATTATCTCTTTAAAGACAAGATGAAATTCACTCTTGAAGCCTTTGATTGGAACCAAAAGAGTTATGTTCGTAAGACAGCGCATGTTAAGACTTACTTGACCGTCCTATTTTCTGATCACATCTATGGCATCATCGGAGCTAATGATTTAACTCGTTATCAATCTCTTACTACTAAACAAGGACAGCCTGATTACTTCATTGGCGCCGGCCTTTCGTTTATCGACGATGATATCAAATCTCTTTTTGGCACGGCGGCTCTTCTCCTTTAAGTCCCTTGATAATCATGATGAAAAAAACTAGGATAGCCAGAACACCCTTGCTAGAGGCATGAGAAAAATCAAGATGGCTGACAAAAATGTGCATCTGAAATGGTTTTGGACTGGTCTAGATGATTATTTAGCGAAAAACAAGCTAAAGCAGACTAAACAACGCCGCCTTATTATTGAGTATTTTCTTGGCATGAAAAACCATGTAGATGCCGAGGAACTTTACGAAATTGCCAGGAGAAAAGGCTCTAATGTTGGGCTTGCCACCATTTACCGCACTTTGAATCTTTTAAAAGATGCTGGTTTAGTTGACCAGAACTCTTTTGTAAATGGCAGGGCTGTTTACGAGATTGCTGAACCAGGCCAACACCACGATCATCTTATCTGCACAAGCTGTGGAAAAGTCATTGAGTTTGCTAATGACAAAATTGAAGACCTACAGCTTGAAGTAGCTAAATCGCTAGGTTTTCAATTAAGTTCCCACCGACTAGATCTGTTTGGGCTTTGTCCCCACTGCCAGAATTAGCACGTCGGCCCTGAAAAAGCAAAAATGCTGCGTTAACTTCGTCAAAGCTCTTCACCCACTGCCCCATCGCTTTTTTCTCGTTGCCTTGCCTTTTTGTTTTTTCAGGGCGCAATGATTAGGGGATGTCCCTATTTCTAGCTAGTTCGTAAGAGCAGCCTGGCATAAGACGGTGTTCTGGGGAGCTGCGCGCTCCCCAAACCCCTGC
>CALBMD010000347.1 GCA_937896265.1 uncultured Pseudomonadota bacterium | reverse complement strand
CAGAGTTAGAAGCAGAGATAGCTAGAACAACAGCTACAGCAATAGCGCCAGCTAATAAGGCAGCTAGAGCTTCCACGCCAAATAGAACACCAAAGACAAGTGGGCTCAATAAAACTAATAAACCTGGTGCAATCATTTCTTTAATAGCAGCTTCGGTAGAGATAGCAACGCATCGCTTATAGTCTGGACGCTCTGTACCGCTCATAATTCCTGGTTTGGATCTAAATTGGAAGCGAACCTCTTCGATCATTGAAAAAGCTGCTTTACCAACCGCTCGCATTGTTTGGGCAGTAAAGACCATAGGCAAGACGGTTCCAGCTAAAAGCGCTGCAAAAACATGAGGCTTGAGTAAATCTAGCTGATGCACATCAGAACGGGTTAGAAAGGCAGCAAAGAGTGCTAATGCGGTTAAAACTGCTGAACCAATCGCAAAACCTTTGCCAATAGCAGCTGTAGTGTTGCCTGCTGCATCTAAGACATCAGTGCGCTCTCTCACAGTTTTTTCCAGCTCGCACATTTCAGCAATACCACCAGCATTATCTGATACCGGTCCATAAGCATCGATGGTTAAACCAATTGCAATAGTGGAAATCATCCCGATAGCGGCCATGGCGATCCCGTACATTCCAGCATAAGTCCATGAGAAATAGATAACAGCAGCCAAGCAAGCGACTGGTACCATTGAGGACTTATAGCCTAGACTTAACCCATAAATGATATTAGTAGCAGCGCCAGTTTTAGAGGAGTCTGCAACTTCGCGTACTGGGCTATAGCTATGAGAGGTGTAGTATTCAGTAACATAGCCAATAATAAGGCCGCCCCAAAGTCCAGCTAGAATAGCACCTAATACGCCATTTTGGGTGACTATCTGACCGCCTAGTTCAAATTCTGGAATCATGAAGTAGTGAGTCAAAGCGATTACTGCTGCTGTCATAAGAATCGTTGAAATGAAAATTTGCTTCTTTAGCACTTTTTCAACAGAACTTTTATCTTCAGTGACCTTGGCAAAAAAAGCAGTTATCAAAGAGACGGGAATGCCAATTGCAGAGATAGCAATTGGGAAGTAAAGAGCTGAAGGTGAGCCAGAAATGGCAGCTGTTGAAGCGCCAATAACTAAAGCAGCGCAGGTAGCCTCTGCCAGCGAGCCAAACAGATCGGCACCCATACCAGCAATGTCTCCGACGTTGTCTCCGACGTTGTCGGCAATTACAGCTGGGTTACGTGGGTCGTCTTCAGGAATACCTGCCTCGACTTTACCAACTAAGTCGGCTCCAACATCCGCAGCTTTGGTGAAAATTCCCCCGCCGACGCGACCAAACAGAGCAACAGTTGATCCGCCTAGCCCAAAGCCAGCAACCATTTCCATAGCTAAGTAGATGTTGTTTGGAAACAAGTAGGTGAAAAATAAACTAATGCAGATTAGGCCTAAGACAGCTAAGCCGCAGAGTCCAAAACCCATTACGGCACCTGCATCAAAAGCCACAGAGAAAGCTTGTGCAAGGCTTGTGCGGGCTTGAACGGTTGTTCTAACATTGCCACGAGTCGCAATATGCATACCAAGGAAAGCAGCTACGCTCGATACGACAGCGCCGATAACAAACGATAAGGCGCTTAAAAACCCAAGATAAAAGCTTTGATGAACTATGCCCATAGCAACGAGAATTAAGCCTGCAAAAAGCACACAAAAAGCACCGACGTAGCGGTATTCTGCAAGTAAAAAAGCTAAAGCTCCTTCTTGAATGGCTTTAGAAATGAAGTTTAGCTTTTCTAGCTCTTCTGGTTTGCCGCTTAAAGGTATGGCAAGAACTTTTTTCGCGAAAATCAACGATGCAAGAATCGCGATGCCAGCACAAATAAAAATCAAATTGATGGTCAAAACTCACTCCTCTAAAATGATCTTTTTGAACTTGAGAATAGGATCTCGAAACCAAGGTGGTTATCCGGTAAGTCTGTCATATATGGCTTCAAAAAGAATTTATGGCAAGTGAAATAGTCTTGGCAAGTTAATTTTTGGTCGTACAAGGAAAAGACCCAAACTTGGAGACTTTGCTCCTAAGTTTGAGTAGCACTTCTATTTCATAGAAGCAAGTAGAGCGGTTATTTTTTTCTTGAGACTTTTAGGCTTGCGAATTGTTCTTTTTTTTGCAGTTTTTGGCGCTGCTTTCATACTAACTTTTCGCGCTTTTTTTCGGCTGGTTTTTTTTGCTGAGCTTTTGCGTGATGTTTTCTTTTTGGCTACTTTTTTGCGAACTTTTTTCTTTGTTACTGTTTTTTTAGCAACTTTTTTCTTAGCGACTTTTCTTTTGGTGGTTTTCTTTCTTTTTGAGATTTTTTTCTTGGCTACCTTTTTCTTGGCTACCTTTTTCTTGGCTACCTTTTTTTTAGCCGCCTTCTTCTTTCCTACCATTGCAGGGTCTCCTAAAAAAGTTTCATTCGTTTCAATGCCCGCAACTTCTATAGGGCACCAAAAAATCATCAAACTATTGCTCGGAAGAATCCGGACAAAATTTAGCAAAAGTTGCTGCTTTTTCCCAAAAGTCTCCCTTGGATACTAAGATGCAGAGGGTACAAGGTAGAATTGCAAGCTAATTTATTCAGTAAATATAGGGAAATAAGGTAAGTGTTCTTTTGCTTGTTCTAGAGAGCTTTTTTTGTTCATTTTAGTGATTACGCAAGCCATTTAATAGCTCGACAACCTGTTTTACTTTGTCTGCTGCGTCGGCTTTGTCTAATCTGTCCAAGACTGGCTTTCGAGTCAGAGTTTGACGAGCTGCTGCGGGATTGCGTTCTGGCTGGGGCGCTTTCGGCAACGGCTTGCTATGATTAAAATCAACGGCAGCTTTGGCAGAATCAGCAACTAGACTTGTCTGCCTTGGGGTTAGGAAGCTATCGCGATCATGAATATATTTTGCTTTCACATGGCCAAAACCACCTGCTAGAAGCAGTTGGTTAGTATTAGAGTTGGTCGATAAAAACAAGTTCAAAGTGTCCTTAGGAAGAGCGTTTGTTTTCTCTGAAAGAAGAGCATGCAATTCACTATCGTCACTGTCCGGGAGAGTCCAGGTGTTGATACGTGGGTAAAGCACTTCTGGCGCAAAGGCAATATCTGTTTTGTCGTTTAAAACTTGGCTTCTTAAGGAATTTAAGGCTTGAATAAGAGCTAGTTTCTCAAACAAAGGTTCAAGTCGTGGGTCAGAGATTTCAACAGCATCAAGGCCATACTCGCTCATAATAGCCTGCCAATTACCTTCAAGTGCTGTAAGTTGGGTGGTAAGAAAGCGTCGAAGGCTGCCGCTGAAATCGCTTTCTAAGCATTTGCTATTGAGCTCCTCAAGTTTTCTTTCTTTATCTTTTTTGAAGCGTATTAAGTTATTGGCCTCTGATATCAAAAGTTGAATATTGTCATAATTTGAGATTTTTTGCGAGCCGGTTAATTCTTGCCAATCACTTATGCTTTTTTGTAGGTTATGGAAGCTTTTTGAGAGATTAGTAATTTCTTCTCGCATTCTGCAGGCTTTTTTCTCCATAGCAATCATTTCATGATACTTAAGAACGTACTGAACAAATTCAGCTAGGCCAATGGCTTCAGGAAATCCAAAAGAGGCAGCGATTTTTGACCAATGAGCTTTTAGATTAGAAAGTTTTTGCTTAGATTGATCTAAAAATTCGAGTGTATTAGAAGGCATTGCAGCTGCTGTTAAGGGGTTTCCTAAATAGGTTTGTCTTAGATGTAAAAGCTCAGCAAGTAGATCAGTTAAATCATGGCGAGTAGAATGTATTTCTTCGCGAGTTTTTTTTGTTTGACTGTCTGTTGCAGGTGTCAATTTTGTTCGAACTTTTTCTAGCCAGCTGTACCCTGTTTCCGTAACTCCTTCCTCGGAGGGATTAATATCAAATGAAGTGCTTTGAACTTTTGCGTTGATGTTATTGATACATCTATCAAGTGTTGTTAACACCGATGTGTTTCTGCTTTCGATGCTTTGGAGGTCTTCTTGCTTGATGTCGGGAGTAAAACCTTGAATTAGTTGCTCTAATGTTGGAACCACTTGTTCTAGAACGTTCATATAACAAAGAACTTGCAGAGAAATGTTCCAATCAGGGCTATCATTCTCATCTGGAATTTTTTCCAGCTGGCAATATGTCATGCAGCTTGCAATGGTCTCTTCGACCTGCAAAAGCTCTTTATTTGCTTCATTTATAAGGGCAATCTTTTGTGTAAAATCGATGCGACTTGCTTCAATATTGCTCAAGATTGCAATTTGCTTTTTTAAGATACTTACTTGATTTTTTGTGTCATCAAGGTAGTCAATGTTGCGTGAAAATGATGAGTCACAATTATGTTTTAAGGCAACATAGTTTGCATGTACTGGTTTTAATTTAGGATATACTCGCTGCAGGGTGTCGATGCCAGCAAATAGTCTGCCGTTAAAAGAATACTCACAAGATCGTATGAGTTCGCGAATTTGCTCAGCAATAAACTTTAATTTTGACTCTTCTTCAAAACTGCCATCGTTAAGTTTGCAATAGAGGTTTTTGCTGAGAGGGAAAACGTAATAGTGCCCTAAAATGGCGCGAGCAGTAGTTTTGTCGCTTTCCCAAATATCTTTTGTAAGAAAAAGATCCGTCTTAAAGTTTTCCCATTTCATGTCAAGACTACGACCATTTTTTCGTAGGCTTAAGTTACCATCGACTTTGATTATTTCATAAACGTTACCGCTAGAATCTGAAAGGCTAAGCGAGACATGATGAAATTGATACCGTTTTTCATCATCTAAAAGGTAGTTTAAAGCTTTAGGGATAATGCTTAAGACATTTTGATTTAGTAAGATAACATATGAGTTCCGAAGGAGGATTTTTCCTGGGTGGAACGTTAAGTTTAAAAAAGGAGGAGTCTTATTGGTGGCTATTTTTAGATTTAAGAGCTCCAAGGCAACCTCGCTAAAATGAGTTTTACTGACCTAGTGATTATACAAAGGGTAAAAAGGAAAAAATCACCCAATAGCCAAGTAACCTGCTATGACATATAGTTAAAAAGGCGAAGATGGACTTTTTTTAAAACGATTTTTTCCTAGTACAGAACTAACCAGTTGCCGAAATTGGAGTTAAATATGGAGCTTGCGAGGCGTATTAGAGGAAGTTTGAGTGGGTCGATTGATATTAGCTTACTTGAAGATGCAGTCATTTCTCATCGAATTTTTCAACGGCTACGTCGTGTCAAGCAGACAGCTTTTTTATCTTATGTTTTTCCAGGAGCAACTCATACCAGATTTGAACATTCTTTGGGCTCGATGCATCTGGCTAAAAAAGCTTGGGTGAAGCTAGCGGAGAATCAAAAGCGTCTTGCTTTAGCCAGCACAAAATATGTTAATTTTTGTGAACGAGAAAAACAAAAAGATTCAAAGGAGTCGATACAACATGGGCTTTTAGCGCCAACATTCTCGATCATAGATGAAGTGTTTTCTTCTGATTACAACCTGCAGTGTTTAAGGTTAGCCGCTTTACTTCACGATGTTGGCCATCCGCCATTTTCACATTCTGGAGAACAGTTTTTACCAAGTTGGGAAGATCTTTATACAGCTTCATTACAGGCACCCCAGTATTTAAAAGATTATCTAAAAATACAAAGTATGGAGCGAAAATCGGAGCGGTCAAGCCATGAAGTTTATTCTTTTTTACTTATTGATCGTATCCTCTCTGATGTTTACGCGACTGCTCCAGATCTTTCTTTAAAAGTTGCAGCTAGAGATGTCATTTCGATCCTCTGTCCATTGATAGCGCCGGTTTCTGATTCAGAACTTGGTAAGAATAAGTTAAACAGGCTATTAAACGAACTTGTTTCGGGTGAAATAGATATTGATCGTATGGATTATCTGCAACGAGATGCCAGGGAATGTGGAGTAGTATATGGGATGTTTGATGAAGAAAGGCTTATGGATTCAATTTGTTTTTACTATCATCCTAAAGATGCCTTTTTTCATTTAGGCATCTTATACTCTGGGCTTGCAGCATTTGAAGATTACCTTAGAGCTCGCCAATCGATGTATGTGCAGCTTTATTTTCATAAGACAGCTGTTGCTTGTGAAGCTATGCTAAAAAAGATTGGTAGGCTTGTTGGTAAATTCTTGCCAACAGACCTAGATCTTTATGTCGGGATTGATGAGTCAAATTTTGCCGATTTTTTGTTAACAGACTTGCCGAAGAATTTGAGTGCAGATGAAAAATTGTATTTGAAATCTCTTCTGCGGGATTTGTTTTATGATCGTAAGCTATGGAAGCGTGCTTATGAAGCAACGGCGAGAGGCTCTTCGGATTCTGATCTCTATGATTTGAAAAGAGCAGAATCAATCTTAAAAGAATTTAATCTTCCTTATGAAAAAATTTCTTCACAAAATTTACTTTCAAAGATAAAGCCAAGAAAACAGAGTGAAGAGAGTGTTAATAACTTGAAAGTTATCAAAAAGGATAGTAAGCAATTTTTGCGGGTTTTTCCTATTGAAGATTTATCTAATATAGGTAGTAAAGATCAAGAAATTAGACTTCATAGGCTTTACATTGATGAAACAGATAAGAAAGAGGCCCAGCGATTTCGGCAAGTGTTGCTTAATAGTCTTTAGCTGGGATTTTTTCTTTCATTAAAAATTGCAAACAGCGAAATGCTGATACTTCATCGTAACCAAACTGATCGGCAAGATTCTTATATGTTTCTTTAGCTTTTCTAATATCAGCTTCAGAATAAATATCGGTTTCATTTTGTGAATAGCTAATCATCACCTTGATTTGATTTTGGATGACTTTTTCTTTCTCATGGTAGTAGTGAGCCTTAATTTTATTTAAATATTCCTCAAAAATTAGTGGTATTGAGATGCTTTGATTAGGATTTTCCAACTTGTAAGAAGCAATGCGGCTGAGAAGATCTGTGCGATGGTCTGCTTTTTGTTTCTTAATGCCAATAATTTTTTCAATATCTTCCATGATTTTTTCCGAAGGTAAGACATAGGAGCCAGTAGCTTCATCAAAGATTTTTTCTTTTTTTATCTGGCTTACAACATGGTCAATATAACGCTTTAAAAGCACGTGATATTCTTCTTCATTGGTCATCGACATGGATTGGGCAACTTCTTGTTCAAAGACTTGAAGAAATTGTTTCTTGGCAATAGTGATGAAAAGTCCAATGTCATGGTATTGGCCGCGCGGTTCGAATTGGAGAAATTCATAGACAGTGCGATCTTTTTTCAGATTTTCTAGCTCTTCAATAATAGCTAGCGGTGTAAGAGTTGGGTGAGCGTTATTTTGGGCCGAACGATATAAAATAGAACGAAGCTCTCGTGGTGATGCACCAAATCGCCCTTCATAGACGATCATCCCTTCAGATTCAGCATATACTTTATGTCGAATTTCTTTCAGAGTGTTTTGTTCTTCAATAGAAAACTCTGGCTGCATTTTTGCGCCGCTATAAAGACGAAGCTTCGAGTAGGGGTCAAGCTTAGCAATCAGCTGACGATATTCTTTAGGAAAATTGTCTGGATCTGGCTGTTTAAGTCTAGTCAATACAGCCCAATTGCAAAGAAGTTCTAATGAATGAGGGGAGATTTTTTTAGTTTTCTTTAGGATATCAATATCAGGGTGATAAATTTCTTCTTCAAGGCTTGGGATCAAAAGATAAGGAACATTGACTAAATCAAAACGTCCTTTAAAGCTAGAGAAATCTGGGATGGTTTTAAAAGCATCTAAATGTTTATCGTTGGTAGTAGCAAAAAAGACAATATCAAGTTTAGCTGTACCAGAAGTTAGATTGATTGACTGCTTTTCAAGCGTGTTAAGGAGGTACTTAAAAGCTTCAACGGGACGCTTTAGCAGGTCAGATAATTCAAGAACTCCTCGGTTTGCCTCCACCAGCTCGCCTTCGGATTGATAAAAATTAATTGTATGTAGTACAGCTGGTAAATTGGAGTAGTTTTTATCAAGAGTGATCTGTTTTTCTCTAGCATCTAAAGCCATCTGAGGTTCAACTGTTGAGAGACCAACACGGTATTGGCGGGAGTAAAAGAAGCGTTCAATTTGAATATGTCTGAAAACTTTTCCTAAGTTCCCATGGTAAGAATTAAGTAGATTGTTAAATATTTGCTGATTCCTCGTGCTTAGTCCAGCCTCAAGCATATGGGCTGGAATTGCAACCTCATCTATGGGGATATTACTTGTTTCACTGATCCAAGTAGATAAAAGCTGCTTACGGTGCTTTGTTGGGATAAGAAATAGGGGATTTTCTTTAAAATCAGAGACAATTTTAGCTGAAATACGGCTTTCATCGAGAAAAGCATAGGATTTGGGGTAGTCTTCTTCACCATAATCCTTTGTAAAGCCGATGGGGTGAGAGTCACCTGCTGCTAATGGCAGAGCATTTTTATCTGCTGGGAAAATCCAGTTAAAACGATAGACGGCGCCTTGGTCTTCTTTGCTGTACTGCTGCATAGCATGGGTGATTGTCTCAACAGTGGAACTTTTTGATGAGCCATTTGGACCATAAAGCAACACTAGCTTTGTCATAAATCCATGTTTTACAGCCTGCTGTAAAATATTGTAGATCTCACTTTGAGAGCGTTCGCCAGCGACTATTTTGACTCCTCTCGTAGTACCCAGATCAAACAGGGTAAATCGAGGGAGATCTGTGTTAAAGGGGTTAGTTGCCTTTTGCGTGCCGTAGAAGTCAAAAACATCAAGAAGGTATTGGGCGGCGTTGCGCGTATAACGAACTGGGTTAGCCTTTACTAAGTCTAAATACTGTTCAAAGCTAAGGATGATCTTGCTTTTTTTGTAATCTTCTTGATGAATACTACTAAGCTCGCTAACGATGTGCCGACTTTCCACTTGAGGCCTCCATGATTTAGCGTGTAGCTAATTATTCAGGAATTGTCTTAAAAAGCTAGCTAGTTTTGTAGGTGACTCTAAGGGTTTGACTAAGATGCCTTTAGCTCCAGCCTCGAGAGCTTTTTTTGAGAAGGGATCAAATTGCGAGTGGCCTGTTAAGATAACAACCGGTATTTGAGGAGACAAAGACATTGTTAATTCTATGATCCCAAAGCCATCTATATGAGGCATTTGAAGATCAGAAAGAATAAGATCAAAATGATTGTTTTTAATAAGATCGACTGCTTTTTGCGGATCTGAGCAGACAGTAGAGCTAAATGTACCGGCAAGATACTCAGCAATGATTTCACCTAAGTCGACTTCATCATCGATTATCAAAAGCGAAGGAAGGGGCATGAGAATCCTGTAGTTTAAATAGGTTTCTTTTAGTTTATCTGGTTTGGTTTCTTCCTAGAAGATTATTTTGTTTATCTCAGTGACGATTAATGGATAGAGTGGGATAGAAAGCCTAAATCGCGCAGCATTTTTGTTAAACAATGCTTTGATGAGGCGAATTTTCCATCGAAAGGGCAATATGAAGAAAGTATTTGTCTTAGATACGAATATTCTCTTGAGTGATCCCAATAGCATTTTCAAATTTGATGATAATGATATTGTGATTCCTATTTCTGTTATTGAAGAGATCGATAAATTTAAGAAGGATCAGTATGATCGAGGGCGAAACGCGCGCGAAGTGTCTAGAATTTTAGATAATCTACGCAAAAGGGGCACTTTGTCCGCGGGGGTTTTGTTATTTCCAAATCGCCAAGATTCAGGGCTTCTTTATATTTATCTTGGCCATAATATGGATATTTTGCCTGAGCTACTAAATGACAGCACAGACAATTATATTCTCTCTATTGCTTTGTCTTTGCAAAAAAAATACGGGGATAGCCGAAAAGTTTTGATTATTACGAAAGATTCAAATCTTCGCATTAAGTCAGATGCTTTTGGTATTGCATCTGAAGACTTTGAGGCAGATAAAGTCGTTTCAACGGATCTTTATTCTGGTGTAAAACGTATCCAAGTCAATTCGAAATTTATGAGCGAGCTTTATAGCAAGCGTGAAATAGAGAGCAGCGAGAAGTTTCGTGCTAACGAATTTATCATCTTTGAAGAAGATAGCGACCCTTCGCATAATGTTGCTGCTATGTATGACCCTGATTTGCGCAAGATTCGAGCAATAGATTCTTACTCAGAAAGTGTTTGGGGAGTTTATCCCAGGAACATGGAGCAGATTTTTGGGCTCTGTGCACTTTTAGATGACAGGATTAAGCTCGTGACTCTTACTGGTGGCGCTGGTACCGGTAAAACATTGCTAGCTATAGCATCAGGCTTGGCGAAAACTACTGACGAAGATGTCTATCAAAAGTTATTGGTAGCTCGACCTATTTTTGCGGTGGGTAAGGATATTGGGTTTCTTCCAGGAGATATAGACGAAAAACTAAACCCTTGGATGCAGCCTATTTATGACAGCTTAGATTTCCTTCTGAGCGGGGGAGCTTCTTCTCGTCAAAAACGTATTTCAAAGAGCTACCAGGAGCTCATAAACCAAGGAATGCTGCAGGTCGAGCCACTAACCTATATTCGAGGTCGCTCCCTTCCTAATGCGTTCTTTATTGTTGATGAGTCACAAAACCTCTCTTTGCACGAGATAAAAACGATCCTTACTCGAGCTGGAGAAGGTACAAAGGTTGTGCTGACGGGCGACCCCTATCAAATTGATAATCCTTATCTTGATTCAACAAATAATGGGCTAACCTATGTGGTTGAAAAATTCAAGGATTGCCCGATTGCTGCTCATGTTACCCTAACTCAAGGTGAGCGCAGCGAGCTGGCCAGCCTAGCGGCGCAATACCTCTAGAAATAAAAAACCAGCCCTTTCGGCTGGTCCCTGGGGTTCAACACTTAGGCGCTAGGCCTTTGTCTGTTAAAGCGTCTCCCCTGTCATTCAAGGTGACTAATAATAAGTCGTTTCATCAAATCCATGCTAGCTAAGGCGGGAGCCCAAAATGTGCCGCCCTACGGTATTTTCCCATACATCCTCCCTTAGAACATTTAAAAAACCCACTTTTTCTGCGAAGATCAAACCTCCGCCTTACAATCCCTTAGTCGAAGAGTTGGCTCTTTTTCTTAAATTTTTCTTAATTTGCTAATCATTATAGAGAGATATCCCGAGAGATTGCTTGCGATTTGAATCTAAGGCTTGGCAACAATTTTCTTTGCCTAAGCTTAGCAAAAGATCTATCATGATATGCTCTTGTTACTTTGATTTATTTGTTTTGAAAGGACATACTGTTTGGAGATTTTGACTAGGGCTTCCGCGGCAAAATTAGGCACCGTTAGAATGGTTGGAGAGGGAGTCAACGAAATATTGAATATCAGCGAGGCCATGGCTCAAGCTGAAGATCTGGGCTTAGACCTTGTTTTGGTAAGCTCCGATGCTCGCCCTCCAGTAGTTCGAATCCAAGATTTTAAGAAAATTGAATATGAAAAGAAGAAGGCTAAGAAAAGCAATAAGCAAACAACAAGCGTTAAAGAGATTCAATTTAAGATCAATATTTCAGATCACGACTTAGCTACTAAAGTTAGCAAAATTGAAAAATTTTTGCAGCGAGGGGATAAAGTTAAGATCTCCGTTCGCCTAAAAGGGAGAGAAAAAGAAAATCCAGGCCGAGCTGTTGAGCTTATTGATCGTGTAGGTCAGTCAGTAGAATGTAAGGTCAATACAGTGTTAGGTGGTTTTGCTATGGCTATTTTGGAACCTGTCAAGGCAGCTGTAAAGCCTGCTAAGACAGAATCAGCTCCCTGATTCTCTAATCAGCCCAACCCCCTTAAAAAAGATACCTTTCACCGCCTCCTTTGGTTGACGAAAAGTCAATTATCGTTTGTAATAATATAAGACTTAAAATCCAGGGGCTGAAAAATGAAGAAGACTACGGAAAATAGGTATCCTAATTCTGCAACTCTATTCAAATTCTGCAAAGAAGCCTTGGAGATTCGCTATGAAGGTAACGTCAAGGTTATTGATCAAGATGTTGGAGCCATCCTTGGCTATGACCCAGCAGATTGTTCTCACTGGAAAAAAGGCAAAAAAAATATTCGTGCATTGTCGACATTAAAGAATATTGCCGATCATTTAAGTATTGATGAGCGTCTACTCATTGATATAACCTCCGGAAAAATTGGCTTGGATGAAGCTGTCTTTGAATATAAAGGATATGGGAGCTTTTATCTACAAAGCCAACATCTTGAAAATATTCGCAAGACCTATTATAAAAACCCCGGAAAATGGCAGACTGAAGGGGCAAATGGTAGGTCATTTGAAGAGCTATTTGACTTAAATCGACCCCTTATTGCTCAGTTGGCGCAAGAAGTTATTGAGCTGGGAGGATTTAAGGAAGCTCCTATCTATATACCTGAGCTTATTCATGGCTTTCCTGGTATCTCTTTGCAAGCAAAAGAAGACCTCAGCCAACTTATTGATGTTGCATCAGCGCAAGATTCAGAGCGTATAGAGATCAGCTACCGTGGGTCAGATACAAGACCTCATATTCGTTTTTTAATCGCTAGGCAGGTCTTCTATTACTTAGTAAATAGCCACGGCAAACTCACTGAATTTCGTGGAGCGCTGCAAGAAGTACAAGAAATTCGCGCCAATATCTTTGCAGCAATGGTTTTAATCCCTGCTTCATTGTTAAAAAAGGAAGTTGAGCGGATTGATAGCTCGCTTGATATTATTCAGCAGCTTGCTGAAACTTTCTGGGTATCAAAGGCTTTAATGAATCAAAGGCTAACCGATTATATGGAAAATCTCAGCTAAATAGCTGCTAGCCTTATAAATCTTCTCTGCAAAAATTGCCTCTTTAGCCATTGCCACCGCCTCCGAAGACACTCATAGCCAAATTCACTGGGGAACGTGTATGACAAAAGAATTTGTTTTAAACGATGGCACTTTTTGTTTGATAACCGAAGCTCCAGGTGGGATCTACAATTCTGTGCAATTAAATAAAATTGCTGCATTGTGCGAAGAAAACGCAGCTATCGTAAAAGTTACTGAGGATCAGCGATTAGCGCTGTTTGCGCAGCCTGACCAAGTTGATGTGCTGGTTGCCGAATTAAAAGCTACAGGACTAGGGGTGAGAAATTATCAAAGCGGTCTACACCAAGCGACAACCTGTTTGGGAGAGATGTGTCCTGAGCATAAGCAGGACGCCTTAGCCTTAGCTATGGAACTCGCCGAAACATTGCAAAATATTAACCTAGATGGGGTCTTAAAGATTGGTATAAACGGCTGTGATAAATGTTGTGTGCCAACACATACTCTTGATATCTCGATTGTTGGCGAAGAAGCGGGTTATCGCCTCGCTATTGGCGGTAAGACATCGCAAGTGCCTGAATTGGCATCTTTTATTGCCGAAAATATACCACAAGCTGAGTTGCCGCATTTATTACGGCAAGTAGTTGATTATTTCAAAGCAAATCGCAATGAAGAAGAAACGCTACAGGAAATGCTTGAGCGAGTTGGGTTAACAGATATTGTTCATATCCTGACTCCTTATAGCCAGGATGCTTCAGCTGACTTTTCCGATGCTCAGATAGAGTCTGAAATGAATACTGACTCAGAGGCTATACCCTCTTCGATAGAGAGTGCTATGGAATCAAGCGAAAGCAAGGATATGGTTGAAGATGATGAAATATCTGAGATAGCAAAGGAAGAGTCGTTGGCTGAAGAGTCGTTGGCTGAAGAGTCGTTGGCTGAAGAGTCGTTGGCTGAAGAGTCGT
>CALBMD010000346.1 GCA_937896265.1 uncultured Pseudomonadota bacterium | reverse complement strand
TCTTGCGGTAGTCTCGACGAGCGCCGCCGCCTCCGTGGCGGCGCCCCGGGTCTCCATGACTTCCAGCCGCGCGGCGTCCCTCTCGTTGCTCGCCCTGTCGCTCGTCGCGTGCGGCCTCAGCACGGGGGGCACGGCTTCGACGAGCGGCGAGGGCGAGAGCGGGGCCGCGGGATCCTCCGGCAAGACCGTGGGCAGCAGCGGCACCGCGGGCACGTCCGGAAGCTCCGGACAGCCGGGCAGCACCGGTGGCAAGTCCGGCGCCAGCGGAAAGGCGGGCGCAGGCGGCAAGGCCGGCGGCGGCTCGTCGGGCTCGCCGCGCGCACGGCGCTGCAGCAGTGCGTCGTAGGCGGCGCGGCGTTCCGGGTCGATCAGCGCCGTGTGGGCCGCCGCAATCGCCTGGAAGCGGGCCACGGCGTCAGGCTCCTTGCTGACGTCGGGGTGGAACTGCCGCGCCAGCTTGCGCCAGGCGCGCTTCACCTGGGCCTGCGTGGCATCGGCCGGCACCGCCCTGCTGTGCGCGCTGGCGCCGGGCCACCACAGCCTGCTGGCGGGCCGGCTGCTGGCCGGCATGGCGGCGGCGGCGGTGATCCCGCTGGCCATGGCCTGGATCGGTGACGCCGTGCCGTATGAGCAACGCCAGGCCACGCTGGCGCAGCTGCTCACGGGGACGCTGGGCGGCATGGTGGCCGGGCAACTGACGGGTGGCCTGTTTGCCGAGACCCAGGCCGGCTGGCGCGGCGCGTTCCTGACGCTGGCCGCCGGGTACTGTGTGGTGGCGCTGCTGCTGGGCCTGCACGATGTGCTGCAGACCCGGCACTCGCTGCTGCGCAACTACCCGGTGGCCGGCCACCTGCGCTATCTGCTGGAAAATTTCCGCCCGGAGATCCGCCAGTACTTCATCGAGAGCGACACCGAGGCCACGCCGTTCTCGCGCATGCAGCGCTCGCTGGTCTACCAGCGTGCCAAGGGCGAGCCCGACAAGCGGCCGTTCGGCACCCAGCTGGACGTGAGCGCGGAAGGCTATGAATGGCTCAACCATTCCATGGCCCCTAAGGTCATTAAACACATGAATATGCGAGTCACTATTGGTGGCCCTCGTTGCCTAAAGCCCTACAGTGCTAGCCTCCTCAATATTGGCGCTATGAGCTTTGGCGCCCTATCTGATCGCGCTGTCTTGTCCTTAAACGGTGGCGCTAAAGATGCTCACTTTGCTCATAATACAGGCGAAGGTTCTATTAGCCCTTATCATCTCCAAAATGGCGGCGATCTAGTTTGGCAAATCGGCACTGGCTACTTTGGTTGCCGCAACCTTGATGGCACATTTAATGCTGAACTTTTTAGCCATAAAGCTACTCTTGATAGTGTCAAAATGATTGAAATCAAGCTTTCCCAAGGGGCTAAGCCTGGTCACGGCGGGATTTTACCAGCCAATAAGGTCACCAAGGAAATTGCTGCAATTCGGCACGCCCCCTTAGGTCAAGATCTACTCTCACCACCGCGACATTCGGCTTTTTCAACTCCCATCGAATTCATGCATTTTATCCAAAATCTGCGTGATCTCTCAGGAGGCAAGCCAGTGGGATTTAAACTCTGCCTTGGCAAGCGGCGCGAATTTTTAGCACTCTGCAAAGCCATGTTGGAAACAGGCATTTATCCAGATTTCATTACTGTTGATGGCGGCGAAGGAGGCACGGGAGCTGCGCCACTTGAGTTCTCTAACTACATTGGCAGTCCTCTTGTTGAATCTGTTATTTTTATCCATAACTCACTTGTTGGTTTTAATCTCAGGCCCCACATCAAAATCATTGCTACTGGCAAAGTAATTTCTGCCTTTGCACTCATCAAGCGCTTAGCTATTGGTGCTGATCTTTGCTATTCTGCCCGCGGCATGCTTTTAGCCCTGGGCTGTATTCAAGCTTTACGTTGCAATAGCAACGAATGCCCGACGGGTATCACCACCCATGACCGACAGCTAGTCAAAGGGCTAAATGTCATAGATAAACGCAATCGCGTGGCTAATTTCCATCGCCAGACTATGCACACGGTTGCAGAACTCATCGGCGCTATGGGCTTAGATGATACTACTCAGCTCAAGCCCTGGCATCTTATGCGCCGCATCAACCAAACAGAGATTTTGCACTATGGCGAGATCTATGAATACATTAAGCCAGGTAGCTTATTAACTAATGAGCCTCCAAAAAGCTTCAAAAGGGCATTAGCAGCTGCTTCTGCTCATAGCTTTGATTCTGAAACATCAGAATAAACCTCATTCTGTCATCGTGCTTGGAATCAGCTTCCTCTCTTGCCGCAAGGGGACTGGCTTTGGCAATTCAAGGCTCAACTGCTTTTCAGCAAATTTTTTCTTCAAAATTTCCCAGTTCATCGCCTGCCTCTCATCAAAATAACGACCAGCCAAAAATGATCGCACGAAATCAATATTCTCCCAACGAAAGACGCTGTGGTTGTGGTGAAAGTAACCCATCTCCTCATCTCGTAACTCAAAGTTCTGATATAGGGGGCCAAAGAGGTTAGCAAAGCGCATTTCTTTGCTATTAAGAAATCTTTCGATTCGATTGTGAAAAATAGGTACACTCACCGTATGCAAATGAGTGAGAACTTGCTGACGCTCACGCAGCAAATACTCAAAAATCATAGCAATCATACCGGTCTTGTGCCGCCCACCTTTGCAATGCACAAGTAAAGGCCAAGGCGCATCGATAAGATTATCTAATGTCGACAAAAAATCATCGATATTGCCATCACGAACAAACTTATGATTTACACTCCAATCAATATGAAGCCGATCACGTACCTTTTGGCTAGGTAAAAATCTCTCAATTACTTCAGACTTAAACACATTGCCATGATCTGGATCGTTTATGTCAATGTTTGCTGGATTAGTACCATCGATATATACCCACTGCTTGGGTTGATGGTGGAAGGAATGCATAAAGAAGATCTTTTTCTTTTCACAAAAGTCCATCTCCTCAATGTTGTAATTACCGCCCTTACTATCTCCAAAACCCATGACGTGGATACTTGCTACTGTGCGCGGCAGCTGTTGACCCTCTTGCCTAAACACCTTAAGCAAGGTTTCAAGACCTCTGCTCCCTAGCTTTCTTGATCGGTAGATAAATCCTTTCATCACAGGGGCAAAGTTATATCGTGTTAGATTAGCTGTTAGAGAGGTACTACGATCAGAATGCACAAATACAATATCAAAATCTGGAGTATAACGAATAACTGGCATCTCAATAGAGTTCTGCAGCTCTTTTGCTGTGATGGTTTTAAGTGCTGCGATCGTAATAGTCGGCTCTAAAAGCCTAATCGCTTGCAGACAATCGTGAATTAACGCTTTCGGGGAGCTTGAAATCAAGAAAAGTGGATCTTGTTTGCCAAGCCCACTAAGGGGAGAAAAACCAAGTTCTAGCTGCATAGCTAAGGTAGTGATCGTTCCTTGATGCAAAGCTGCTGCGCTTCCTCGCAGCCAAATCTCTGAATGCCCTTGCACTGGCTCCAGCAAACCGCACTTAAACTCAACAGGCCTTGCTTTAGCGCTCCAAATATGAAGAAGCCAAATAAGACAAAGTAGGAAAGCACGCACTTAAAACCCCTACTTAATACCCAAACATCTTAGGAAGCTCATATTCCGGGTCCGAATTGCTAGTTGTGTGCAAGGCGTGAGGAGAAGCGAAACCGCAGTGTACATATTGGTACATGAGGATTTCGCAACGACAAAGCAACACCCGCAAGGGACTAGCTTCGCGTCGCAGTACACAACGAGAAATTCGGTCCGGGTCATATCTTGAACACTACCTTAGAGTATTAGCAAGCGTCTATGCTGTCTTTTGAGAGACGGTCTCTTAAACAGCGCCGCTGTATATTCGCTTTTCGACTGTTAAAAAAGGCCTAAAACCTGTACGGGGATTCTCACAAATCTCGACAAAGAGTTGAAGTTGACAGATACTTCTTCCCCAAACGCCCCTTCTCAAAGCAATAACCATTTTTAGGTGCACAAGCCTCATTCTTCCGCTAAACTAGTGCTCTTCACAGGAGTGCTCATGCAAACAAAATCTTACTACAACAGTCCTTTTGGGCGCTTAGTATTGATCAGCGAAAATAACCACTTACTACACTTAGCCTTTCATGATGAATGGCCTGATATAGCCATCGGTGAGGAAAAAGTACTTACTCAAACAAGAAATGAACTCGATGAATACTTTGCAGGCAAACGCCAAAAGTTCAACGTGCCCATACACCTTGCGGGAACCCCTTTCCAACTTAGGGTATGGCAAGAGCTACAAACCATCCCTTTTGGCGAAAAAATTAGCTACCAAGCTCTTGCCGAAAAAGCAGCTCGGCCCAATGCTTGTCGCGCTGCTGGCACTGCTAATAAAGGCAATCCTATCGCCATCATTGTGCCATGCCACCGAGTTATCCAAAAAAGCGGCGCTATTGGTGGGTATTATGGGGAACCATATCGCAAAGACTTTTTGCTTCGCCATGAAGCAAAGGTGTGCTCATGAATCGATCTCGTCCTGCTGAAATTTCCCTGCAATTGCTACCGTTTTGCCTTTTATGCGGCACCTTTTTGCAGGGTGTCGGTCTTATGTTATTTGGCATCATCCTACCTGCTATCTTTCTAGGTCATGCCAAAGGGACAAAACTAACTACTAATCTTGCGTCACTTGGTAAGTGTCTTTTAGCTATCTTTTGCGTCTTTCCTCTTGCTAATCTCTATAACTTCTACTTTGCTTTGCCGGATACTTTGCTTAACACAAAGTATCTCTCCTGGAAGTATCTTCTTGAAAGCCAGGTAAGTACCAGCCTAGCACTTTCGGCACTAGCTTTGTTAGCACTGGCTAAGAGGCGACACAAAGCCACCTCTCAAGAGGCTGTTTTTGGAAGAGATCTAAACTTAGCTTTTACAAAAGGGATGGTAATAGCTACCTCTATACTAAGTGTCTACTGCCTTATCCAGCATTTCACTGGCTTTGACTACCGTGAGCCAGGCCTTAAACTTCCTGATGCAAAACTGATGGAGAGCCACGGTTATCGTATTCTAGGCTTTTTTGGCCACCCCTTATCCATGGCTGGAGCGTCTTTAGCTATATTTAGCATCTATTGGACTCTTTTTTGCTTAGATTTGCAAAAATTCTTCGGCAAAAATCGCATGCGACTGCTCTTTACCAAACCTATGATTAAAGCGCATTTCTTCCTAAGCATGGCACATCTCATGCTTAGCCTCCTGTCAGGAGGAAGAGCAGCATTTCTTATTGCCCTAGGCCTTTTGGTACTAATCCCCAGCATTACCCTGCGAAAAAGGCTTTTTCACTTCTCAGGTCGCAAAATTCTTTATGCACTTTTACCATTGTCTATGACAGGAGCCATTGTCTGGACCTCGGGAATTTTGTCTCGTTACATTGATCTTTTGCAATCTTTTCAAGACAAAGGTGCCGACCGCTTTATTTTTTGGCAAGTACATTGGCAAATGTTTTTAGATAAACCTTGGTTTGGTCATGGAGCTAGCTTGCTCAAGGCTGGTGAGCGTATTGCTTATTATGAAAGACTAGGCTTTGCTAGCCTGCGAGATAAATATAATGCTCACAACCTTTACCTTGAAATCCTCTCCAATGTCGGCTTAATTGGCGCTATAGTCATCATAGTAGCATTGACTGTTTTTTGCCGTCGCCTCTTCACTTTGAGCTCTAAGCCTCTTTTTCAAAAGCTCTGCATTGCTTTCTTTGTAGCTCTTTTTGCCAACCTGGCAAATGGCTTTACTCAGAATACCTTCTTTGACTCCAACGTCCTCTATATCCACTTAGGATTTTTCTGGCTCTTACTATGGCTAGCCTAACTCTTGCAAAGCACGGCTAGCAATCCAAATCCTAAGTAGCAGACAAAGCAGTTGCACCGGAGCTAATTGATAGATAAGAGGGAGCACCAACTGAGCTGTCAATCCAGTTAAGCCAACCAAGGCATATATAAAAACGCCAGCCACATGCAACCAAAGATAATAGCACTCAAACTTATTCATCTTGCGGCGAAACATTGTAAGACACAAAACAAAGTCTAGAGGCCAAAAAAGCATTAAGTTCCAGTTATGATGCCCATCTAGATGATGAGAAAAAGCCCAAATAATTGCCATTGACAGCCCCAGAGCTGAAGATAAAAGACCCCAGAGCGAAATAGTGGCTGCCAAAAAATGCTCGCCAATACGGCTAGCAAGGCCCTTACTCCAAAACATTAAGCTTAAAAACGAGGCCAAAAGAACAACAAAAAAACACAAGACATAAGGATTTAAATCCAAAGCTTCACCAAGTTGCGCTTCGATGGCCTGAGGGCGGCCTAGCACCTCTTTAGCTTCAGAAAAAAGCATCTGATCAGAGGAGGGTTGCAAGTTATCATCATAGGCAGGTGTCTTGGCTAGATATTCCAAAATTTTTGGTGGGTAAAACATCTCTTCCCACTGATTGATCTCATAATCAATCTTGGAATTCATAAGAATATTCAACACAAAGCCAACTGGCATAGGTTCTGCCAAATTACGCAGCACATAGAAGCGAAAAGTCTTACCTGAGGGTCTTTTAACAAAGACCTCTTTGAGTTTACCGCCAAGGGCTTCATTCAAATATTCAAGCGGGATCGTCGCGCAATTTTTAAAAAAATGATGGTACCAAAAATGAATACGATCAGGGGTCAGCTCACGATGCAAAATGGCAAAAAACCGTTCTTTTTGCGCATTGCTAAGATGAACTTCTTGCATGAAAAGCGGCCGAGATCGATAAATCTGCAAGATCGTACCAAGACTTTGATTATCTGCCCAATAGAGAAGCTTGGCTCGCACAAAGTTCAAAGGCAACATCGGGTCAGAAAAATCAAAAACACCCCAATTAAAATTATATTCTTGCCTGCTTGCTAAATCCTCTACCCGTAAGATACTGTGTCCATAACGCGATTCAATACCCTGACCAATTCCTGCAGTTAGCCAATAAATGCGGGTTGCTTGCACATCTTGAGGAATAGAAAAAAGCGAGTTAGCTGCGAGATTTTGGTTCATAAGAAAAAAAAGTAATGCTAAATACTTGACCAAGATGACACTCCCTAAAAAAAAGCTTAACTAAACAACTCAAATTCCAACTTTTGTCTCAACTTTTGCAAGGATGTGGGCTTGGGAGGAAACAAGCTTCGCACGCAAACCAAGTCTCAACTTTCGCAAGGATGTGGGCTTGGAAGGAAACCTCGCAGATGGTTCCTCCCAAAATCTAACGGGCAAGAAATAAAATGACAAGGACCAATACGCCAACAAAGTAGGTAACAGAGTCTTTTACAGCAAATAGTACTGGATCTGTCAGCATTTTTTGACGCGATGTCAAAAGCCATTGACGCATAATCCAATAAAGCAGAACCAAGCATAAGATCCAAAGAAACTCTGAATGAGAATAATGCGCCAAAACATCCTCTTGCGTAATATAAATAGCTAAGACCAACACCGATAGCAGGCCACTGCCAAGCCCTAGCACACTAAGAAATTGCAGGTCGCGGATTTCATAAACTTTATCGGTGGCAGAGGATGAAGTGGTTGCCAGGACATTGATATCAGCACATTTTTTACAAGAAGCCAGCGACAAAAAAAAGAAGTTTGAAAAACCAAGCAGCCAAGGTGAGATCAAGATGCCTGCGGCAATGCCTCCACTCAAAATACGCCAATTATAAAAAGTAGCCAACATCAAAGCATTGACGATCGTAACGTGTTTTAGTTTGAAAGAGTAGATAAGGTTAAATAGGATATAAAAACCGATCATCCAAACAAAATAGATAGAAAGCTGCCAACCTAACCAGATACTTAGTGCCACCAGACACAAAAAAAGAATCAAAACAATGGGGGTAGATAAATCACCTCGGGCCAGCACCCTGTTCTTTTTTACGGGGTGCAAACGATCTTGCCTCAGATCGACCAAATCATTAAATAAATAGATGGCTGAGGCTATAGCTGAGAAAGAGATGACAGCAATGATTAGCTTTTTTATTGTTTCCTCATCTAAACGGTAGTGAGCTAGCAAAGCTGGTACAACAAGTAGAAGGTTTTTCACCCACTGATGAGGTCTACATGCTTCAAGAAGCAAAATACTTTTCCTGAGCATTGAGAAATTTTTTTCTGATTGTTCCATAAATTCTTTTAGTTAGAAGCTAACTTCTACCCATCTGGTCGGCAGCTACCAAAATTTCTTAAATTTTTACCCCTTCATAATTGAATTCCCAGCAAGAAAGAAGATTTAAGGTGAAATTTCACAAAAACACCTTCTTCAGAAGCTATTTTCTAAGAAACCAATTAGCTGGAATTGATGCTTTTTAAACCTAGGACTTGCGTTTTTAGAAAAAAGATTGAAAAGTAATTTTAGAGAATCAAAATCAACATCAAAAAGGGCCTATGCTTACTCAGATCCACAACGATCTTTGGATCATTAAAGAACCCTTAAGTTTTTTGGGAATCGATCTTTCTCGGACAATGAGTATTGTCCGACTCAGCGATCGTTCCCTTCTCATCTATGCTCCCTTTACTCCTTCACCTGAGATACTTCAAATTATTACTGATCTTGGTAAACCGTCGATTGTGATTTCTCCTAATCCTCATCATAATAAGAATGCTGCAGCTTTTATGGAATTTTTTCCCCGAGCACTCCTTTTGTATTCTGGGGATTCTTATGTCCATTCTGCTCGCTTAAATCAAATTGTTAATAAAGAAATCTTAGATCCTATGGAAATTTTTTCATGGAATAGCACCTTGACGCTGCTTCGTATCGATGGGATGCCTCTTGTCAATGAATACGTCCTCTATCACTACCCAAGCCGGACCTTACTCTCGGCCAATCTTCTTAGCTATATTGCCAAGGGGGGATTTTTAGCTCGTCTATTTTGGCGGTGGCAAGGCATCACTATTGGTAGCCCTGGCCAATCAAGAATGTTTCGTACTTCTATTCGAAATAAATATGCTTATAACGCTACCATTGATATTCTTACCAGCTGGAAAATAAGACAAGCTGTCGCTAGTCAAGGGGATTTAGTAGACGCTTTCAACATCCCAAAGATGGCTAGCTCTTTATTTGTATAGGTCGTCTCGTCAATGAATCTTCGCACCTTTTTGTTATCTATCTTCTTTATCATTGGAGCTGTCTATTTTCGTGGTAAACCAGATTTTAAAACCTCCCAAAATCCTCCAGCACTTATAGAAGAACCTCTTCAAGGCAACAAACGCATCGATAATTTTAACCAAGCCAAAGTGATTCTTTTTGATATCTATCGTGAACATCCGATCACTTTTTATTGTGGCTGCCGTTTTTTTGGACGAGAAGTAGATCTAAAAAGCTGCAATTATATCCCACAAAAATCCTATGAAAGAGCAAAGCGCGTGGAATGGGAGCACATTGTGCCGGCTTCTAGCTTTGGCCAATCATTTTCTGCTTGGCGAGATGGACACCCTGATTGTGTTGATTCTAAAGGTCGATCCTTCCGCGGTAGACGTTGCGCTCAGCTTGTATCTGCGACATTCCGTCGCATGGAAGCTGATATGCACAATCTTGTTCCTGCTATTGGCGAGGTTAATGGATTACGAAGCAATTACGATATGGGTGTTATCGAAGGCTCTCAGGGCCAACTTGGCAACTGCTCAACAAAAATATGGAACAAAACTATCGAACCAAGACCAGAGGACCAAGGATTTGTTGCCCGCGCCTATCTTTATATGGATACAAGCTATCCTGGCCATGGCATTATTAGTCGAAAAAATAAAAAACTCTTTGCGGCATGGAACCGCATGCATCCCCCAACTCCTTTTGAACGCAAACGCGCCAAAATAATTGCCAGAATCCAAGGGAATACCAATTCTTTTATCGAAGATAATAAAATTGCTTCTGGAGAAGAAAATTGCAGTCATTCAAAGCAGGGGAAATCATGCCTCGAATAAAAATTATTGTTGCTCTTTTAAGCTGCCTAGCTTGCCGGACAAATAGCACTCGCTTCAGCGATCAGCAAGGCGCTGTCAATGAGAAAAAGCACGATATAAAAGAAAATGATGACTTAACGCACAACCAAAATCAAGACCACGGAGGTGATTTTGGCCCAGAAAGACAGTTAAATGCTGATTCTAGTCTTCAGTTAGAACCTGCAGAAATACTGATACGCTATCAAGAAAAGATTAGGGTCAAAGCTTTTCTTGTCCAAAAGGGAAAAAAAATAGACGTCTCCAAAGAAGGAGAGTGGCTCTCTAGCAACCAAGCTCAAGTCAGTGTGGATCAAACTGGCCTTGTTACTGGTATTAAGCTTGGGTGTAATGTCACATTCAAATACCAAGGCACTCTTTTAACTGTCCCTGTTGTTGTTAACCCTAAACCGATTGTTCGATTACAATATGGCAGCTTGCAAATCAAACCCAACTCATCAGAACAAGGTCAAGGCAGTTTTCGCTTCCGACTGGAGAATATTAAAGAAACAGATGCCTTTGAAATTAACACGGTATTTAGCAGCGATTTTAACAGTATTACAAAAGAATTTATGCCCTTTGTAAAAGCTCAAAATTATGGACACAGGGAGTTTGTACTCAGTTTCAAAAACACTTTTAATACGGATACAGCAAGCTATGAAAATCAAATCTTAAATATAAAAATCCTGTTTAATCCTGATTCATCCTATGAATTTCAGGATATACGAGCCTTAGAACAAAAAATTGTCGATGATGATAACAATGTTTTATCTAGCGGGCCTAATCACTATTTTGAAGGAACAGAAGGCTACTTCAGTAAACACTAGCCGAATAGAAGTAGAAGGTTTAGGCAAAGAGATGAGTTGATAGGAAATAAGCTTTGGACACAGATGGTTCCTCTCAAGAAAGCTAGCCTGAAGCACGAACCATGATTTTACTGCCGCTCTCTACTTTTAAATCCAAAATTTGACTTAACCGACCATCTGTTAATAACTGCACATGATGCTCACCCACCGGCAAACTCAAACGAGTGATATAAAATCGCTTTGGCAAAAGAGTCCAACTGCGCGTATCTGCCGTCTCCGTTGCTGCTGTAAATATATTGGCTAAAAGTCCCCCAAGGGGCCCAAAGTTTTGCCTCGCCTGCTCATTTAATTGGCCTTTAGCAATCAGTCGAGCTGCGCTCTTGGCAATCAAACGGCCTCGTCTATCTTCAAGAGTTTGATATGCAATACGGTCTAAATTAGAGACATTGCTACCCTCTATTGCAAAGCCATTATTTAATTTCACGCCTGTAAAACCAACATAACTATTAAAGCTAGCTGGCTCTGGGTAATAAGGAAAACTAAACCGCACTATTTGTCGGCCAAATGGCAAAATAAACTCTTTAGCTCTCTTAATTGCAATGCTACCTTGTTGATGAATAACGATAAGCTCACCATGCGATTTGCTCTTAAAATGAGTCTTAAGCCACTCTTCATGGGCAGAAGGGTTTTCTTTCACAACTTGATCAAATAAATCTTTCCTCTTTCTTTCTGTGGCCAAATTTAACATTGACTTGACTAAGAAGCTAGGGGCGCCGCCTTCATCACAAAAATTGCGAAACCCCTTTGAATTATAAAGTTGATAGGCTTTGCGATAATCAATAATTGCATCATCACTTTGACCTAATGCTTCATAAATTATCCCAGATAACAACCGAGCAAAGGCATCTTCATTATAAGAATTATTATTGCTTTCATAGTCCTTGGTGATCTCTTTAAGGACATTATTGATCTTACGTGCCTCAATAAGAGCAGCGTTAAAGTTTTTTTCTTCAATAAAAGACAGCGCCAGCATGATATGAATAGCAACTTTCTCAAAATCCTCGCCTGCATAGTCAGCTGATCTTTCACTTAAAATAAAAGTCTGCGCTGTGTTGGTGATGCTTACAGAAAAAAGATCTGCAGCTACCTTGTCAGCAGTAAAAAGCTCTTGCCGCTGCTGATCAAAGCGACCTAGCCGATCTAAAATCGAAGATTTCTCTAGATGATAGAGCAGCTTGCTCTTATGATCTGTTTTAAGATCAGACTTCTCAAGCTTACTCAATGCCAACTCGTTATCACCCATATAATAGCTGCGACGCACTGATTCCGTCTGCTCAGTATAAGAAGCACATGAAACAAGGGCAATAAACAAGAAGGCTTTGAGGCTTTGTGTCATCTAGATTACGCTCCTAGAACGTTGGAATTTTTTACTAACACGATGTGTACCGCTCCAAACAATCTCAGAAGTCTCCAAATCTGTCAGAATTAAGTTTGTTTGATAAGTAACTGTCTTCACACCATCTTTGGAGTGTTCCTGCGCTGAAATAGCTCCACTTAAGAAAAAATCAGCGCCAATCTGCTTGCCTTTTTTCTTCCTAGTGTGCTGTGCCACCATACCACTTTCTTCTTGATATTGAATCTCTTTCAAGATCTTATCGCGCGAAGCAGCGTCAACAAAGCGAATTGACCCAGAATTGATTAATTGATTGCGAATAAACTCATTCAAAGCTTGGGTATCAAGATGCTCAGAAGTACGATTTTCTGTATCTTTTGTAATAACAATGGGCTTGGCTTTTTTCTCGCCCTTGAAATTATTAAGCCAAGGTCTCGATAACATTTCATTAATCAATACCTCAGCGGTCTGGCGAGCATCTGTTTCGTTCCAATACTCGTCTATTATTTCCACTGCATTAGGATCTTTATAGGTACCCTGAAATTTTGACCAACAAGCGCTAACGCTTAACATAGCCCCGATCAACAATACTCGATTTAATTGCCTCATATCTTTTTCCTTAATTTGACGTTAGGTTTTTCTTTTATCCTATAACAGTTTGAAAATAAAGCCCATTTAAACTATATCTTCTATATTCCCTAAATTTTACTTTTTAGAGACCGATCCCCCATAAGGGGTTTAAAATTATGAGAAAGATAACTATCATTTTGTTTTTATTAAGTTATCACTCTCGCATTTTTGCCGTGGTGGTCAATATCGAAGGTTTAACTTCGGCTAAAGGCCAAGTGTGTTTAACAGTCATGATTGAAAATAAGAATACCCTTTGGCAAGAAGAATTCAAGGTCTGCCAGATAGCAAAAGCTGGCAGGATGAGTTTTGAAATACCCAACCAAACAAAGCCCTATGCCCTCAAAGCCTATCATGATACCAACCAAAACGAGAAAATAGATTATTACTTTTTCCTCTTCCCGAAAGAAGGGCTAGGTTATTCCAAAATTGAATCGCCATTTCGAGATTTTTCACTAACTGACGCTCTTTTAAACCCCAATCTGGCGCTGGTCACAGTCCATATGCACTATTTACTCCACTAAAACATTGCTGCAGCTTTTCTAAGTTTACTTAAAACCTGCATGCCTAAGCTTTTATGCTCCCTTTGATAGGCTTGTGAAAAAGAAATCTGCTCACCAGAATCAATAGCATCGATCAGCGCCAACTTAAGGCGCGTTGCAAACATTTCACTACCAAACCGAAAAAGCTCTGCGTTATCTATAAGCAGATCGACACTCTCTTTACTAAGTGAGTATAGATCACCCTCTTCTAAACCCTTAGCTACTTTCTTAAATATGAAAAGCAGACAATTGCCAACCAATGCCATCTTATATTCATTAGACATATGATAAAGACCTGCGGTGTTTTTCAGCCTAAGATGAGCAGCTAAAACCCTTGCCGCTTTCTTTATTTTTAATTCACATTGGCTAGTAGATTCCATTTCGTTT
>CALBMD010000345.1 GCA_937896265.1 uncultured Pseudomonadota bacterium | reverse complement strand
GAGCAGACTATGCCTGGGATCTCTTTATTCATATGCCAGCAGCATTGACCATTCCTATTGGCAATCCGCTCTATGATTGGCGTTATTATACAGAACCTGAGCCGTATATGAATGGCCGCCGGGTCTATCATGCTCGTGGCAAGGTCTTAGGTGGCTCAAGTAGCATCAATGGCATGATCTTTCAGCGTGGTAACCCCTTAGACTATGAGCGCTGGGCCAAGGATCCAGGAATGACCACTTGGGATTATAATCACTGTTTACCTTATTTTAAGAAAATGGAGTCTTGTCTTGCAGGTAGCGATGCCTATCGAGGTGGTACAGGGCCCTTAATCCTTGAGCGAGGTCCTGCAAGCAACCCCTTATTTGGTGCTTTCCTTCAGGCAGCACAGCAGGCGGGATATCCCTTGACGAAAGATGTCAATGGTTACAAGCAGGAAGGGTTTGCCAAGTTTGACCGTAATATCCATAAAGGCCGTCGTATTAGTGCAGCTAGGGCCTATTATCATCCTGTCAAACATCGGGTTAATCTTGTTACCTGTGCCCTTGTTCATAAGGTGCTTTTTCAGGGTAAGAGAGCTGTTGGCGTGCAGTATCAGACGCCATTTTCTGGCCAACATGTAGCTTATGGGGGGGAGATTATCCTCTGTGCTGGGGCTTTTGGCAGTCCTCAACTGTTGCAGTTATCAGGGATTGGTGACGCGGATCATTTGTCATCCTTAGGTATTCCTGTGGTAGCAGATCTTAAAGGTGTGGGAATGCACCTGCAGGATCACTTAGAGGTCTATATTCAACACTTAAGCAAAATACCCGTTTCGTTGAATCCAGCTTTAAAATGGTGGCGTAAGCCGGATATTGGCCTGCGATGGCTTCTTTTTCGTTCTGGGCCAGCATCTACAAATCATTTTGAAGCTGGTGGTTTTATCCGTAGCAATCCTGGCGTTGCTTATCCTAATCTCATGATTCACTTTTTGCCCTTGGCAGTACGCTATGATGGGTCACAGCCTCCAAGTGGCCATGGCTATCAAATTCACATTGGCCCCATGTACTCTGATGCTCGCGGTCATGTCCGAATTAAGTCTAAGGACCCTAAGGAGCACCCAGAAATTTTATTTAATTATCTGTCTACGGAGCAGGATCGTCGAGAGTGGGTTGAAGCTATCCGGCGGGCTCGAGAGATTCTAGGGCAAACTGCTTTAGGACCCTTTAATGGTGGAGAAATTTCTCCTGGAGCTGATGTGCAAACAGATGATCAAATTTTGGCTTGGGTCGCCAAAGATGCCGAAACAGCTTTACATCCTTCTTGCAGCGCTCGTATGGGGGTTGATGCAATGAGTGTTATCCACCCTGAAACTATGGAGGTCCATGGCTTGCGGGGCCTGCGAGTGGTGGATGCTTCTTCAATGCCTTATATTACAAACGGTAATATTTACGCGCCAATTATGATGCTTGCTGAGAAGGCCTCTGATTTGATTTTAGGGAATACGTCTTTGACAGCCGAGCCGCTACCATTTTTTACCTTAGACGATAATGCTAAGCAGCAGGCTCTCCTACTTTAGCCTTTAGTTCAACTAGTTTTTCGCTCGCTCGCTTGAAAGTCGGAGCCATTTTTAAACAGGCTTCTAGCTGTTGGATCGCTTCTTCAAAGCGAGACATTTCAATCAAACAAATGGCAATATTAAAATAAGCTTTTGGATTCATTGGCTCGAGTTGCAAAGCTTCTTCATAGCTTTCGATAGCTTCAGTGAATGACCCTGTTTTCTTGTAACAGACTCCACGAATATTAGAAATTTCATAACTAGGGCCAAATTTTTTTTCTGCCTCATTTAAGACGTTGATGCAATCTGGATACTTATCTTGGCCATACTTGCATTTTGCTAAATTAGTATGAAACTGTGGAACCAAAAAATCTTTTTCGATAGCCTGTACACAATAGTTCTCGGCTGACATAAACTCGCTAGCCTCTATAAATAAGTCAACGCAACGGGAGTAATAAAAGATATTATCTTGCTCAGTGAGCAAAGATGTTGATAGTTGATTAGCATTTTCAGTATTTTTTTGCTCCAAAGCAAGCTTGATACCAATGATTCGCGTTGAAGGTGTTATATCTCCTGTTGCTACTACCTCCTGCAGGACTTTGCTCGCTTTTTCTTGTTCATTATTTTGTACATAAGCTTGCGCTAGTCCCAAGGAGCTTCGTGTTGAGTTTTTGGTTAAACCTCGCAGTTCTTGATAGAGATCAACAGCGGTAGAGTTCTGGTGTAACAAAGCAGTCTTGGCCTTGCTAAATTTATTCTCCGTGGTGCCAGAGGTGTTAAATAGCGTCAGTGTCGAATGAATTGCAAAATCTAGGTTTGAATCAGAGATAGGGAACTTCAAATACTGAATTACCCCGTATTGCTTCATTATCTCCTCGGATTCAGGAGCATTAGCTTTGCCAAAAAGGATGACTGGTATGTTGGGAATCTTATCGGAGTTTTTCATTTCTTTTATGAAGACCCAACCTTTTAAAAAACGAATATCTTGGTCGCAAAGAATAAAGTCAACAGGGTCAACTACCATTTTTTGAATAGCTTCGACCCCATTATCTGAGTGAGTGATCTTGGTGAAGTCTAATTTTTTTAGGCACTTAATTACTGTAATTAGGTTTTCTTTGTCGCCAGAGAGGACCATTATTTTCATATTTTTATCAAACTGGCTCATGAAGTTAACCCCTAGTTAAAGTAGACGTCTTGGTCTCTATCGGTAGAACACAAAAATAGCTAAGTAATTCTTGTGACGAGTGCTAAAATAAATGAAATTACTGCTAAAACCCCAGGAGGATAGCATGCGACTCTCGTTTGTTTTACTGCTGTTAACAAGCGCTTGTTTACAAAACAAGTTTAAGGCAAGTGATTCTTATGATGATAACCAGATCAAGTTTGTCGTTCAGTGCAATGATGAGCAAAAAGGTGGAAAACTTCTGCTTAAAAATAGAGCTGGTATCTATGACTACCAATTTACAAATAATTGTCCTTGGTCTTATGAAGTAAAGGAGCGGTTGAGCGCTAGTAAACCGGTGAAAGTTGTCCTTGTTGTTGATCTCACAGCCAGTATGGAGGCTTCTCTTAAAGAGATTAAACTTAATCTAATTGACTTTGCGACTAAATTGCAGGAAAAGGGCTGGGATGCAAGGTTTGCGGCGATTGGTTTTAGCGATGCTGCCAGTGGGTTGCAGATTGCTGATTTCGACTTTGCTGGGAATATCTACCCAGTCATTTACTCTTGGCAAGCAAAAGGAGGTAATGATCCCCAAGAGGCTGGTCAAGCGGCACTAGAGAAAGCTTTGGATATTATCCAACAAAAGCAGATTGCTGAAATAGGTGGTAATCCGTCGGATTTTTTTGTTGTGTATGTCTCGGACGCTGCAATATATGCAGGAGATGACCACAATGATTTTAGTGTTGATGCGCTGGCTTCTCGCTATAAGGATTCACACGTAACTCTTCTCTATGCTGTAGACTCACACAGCAAACCTCAATCAGATGGGCTTGATGCACCATTACCCCGAGCGCAGATGGATGAGTTCGTGAAAAAAAGCGGTATCAGTTCCAAAGCCTTACCTTTTCCTGTTACCATGGAGTCCATGCTAAATAATTTTCACAAAATCGAAGTAGATTTTTCCCAGCCTATTGCAATGACTTGTACAGCCAAAACAGCTACTTTGACAGTGGAGGACAAGAAAGCCATGATACTAGCCTCAGCTGTAGTCAAAGACTTGGATAAGATGTCGCCAGATCAACTGGTGCACTTTGACATCCCTGTTGAGGCCGGTGTTACACAGTATAAGATGACTGTAGCTCGGAATTGTTGCCCTGATTTGACAGGTATTATTGCTTGCATTGAAAAAAAATGGAATATACCTGTGAACTTTGGTGATGCTGCTGGCACCATTTAACACGGATATAGATTTAGAGCAGGGCTGTCTTATCTAAATTTAAAATCCAGCAAGGATGAGGGTTTTGGAGAAAACTGCGCGGTTTTCCCAGGCCCTTCCTAGCTTTCAAAAAGCAACTAAATTTAGATGAGACAGCCCTGAGATTTAGAGTATGTAGCCCATACCATTTTTTATTTTTGTTGACATCAGGATGAAGGGTTGTTAACTACAATCTCCTATGGATGTACAAAACTTACCTTTTATCAATGCGTGTCTAAATAGTTTGGCCAGTTTTTACCTGATTTCAGGCAAAATAGCTCAGCGGCGTGGAGACTATGCTTTGCATCGCCGCAAAATGCTGAAAGCTGTATTGAGCTCAGCAGCTTTTTTGAGTTGCTACTTAATCTATCATTTCAATACAGAGCTTGTGACTACCTGGCAGCTACCAGGTAAACCGCTTTACCTCGTTTTTCTGCTCTCTCATGTGTTACTAGCAGTGGTGATGCTACCAGGTATTATTGGCGCTCTCTTTTATGCCTTTCGCGGTCGAGTTGCACAGCACCAGCGTTTGGTCCGTTGGGTATGGCCGGTTTGGGTCTATGTTTCTATAACTGGTGTTATGATCTACGTGCTTTTATATCAAATCCAGCCTAACCTTCTGAACTAATCACTAGCGACGAGCTAGTCGATGCTATCGTTTCTCATCTTTCTTGCTAATCAAAGAGACTCTTTCATGAATCATCCCTAAATGGTACATTCATAAGAAGATTAGGGGAGGCCTTATGGCAAAGATTCTTGTCGTCGATGATGAACCTGAGTTTCGGATGGTGATCATCGCCTATCTTAAATCGTTTTTTACCGGTGAAATTCATGAAGCAGAGAACGGCCAAGCAGCTCTAGAGAAGCTTATGGATAATTCTTATGCTTTGGCTATTGTCGATCTTAAGATGCCAGTTATGAGTGGTATCGAGCTAGTAATTAAGATGTCTGAGAAAAAACTTAAAACACCATCTATTATTGTCACTGGGTTTAGCGATCTTGAAACAGCGCAGCGCGCTTGGGTAGCTGGAATTTCTGAATATTTGACGAAGCCTGTTGATCCTATTAAGTTCCAGGATATGGTCGAACTGACGCTAGAAAATATCTTGAGCCCCGAAAACAGGCTGGAGTCTGATCTGGGTCGCAAGCTCTTTCGAGCGCTTAATCTTGTTATCCCCAAGTCTTTATTTGATAAGTTTTCTTCTTATGCTGATGAGCAAAAAAAGTCGATGACTTCTATGATCCTTGATTTAATGAAGAAGGAAGTCGGTCCACATGAAGAATAAAACTTTTTGAAAGTAAGAGGATTGGGAAAACCTACGAAGCGGATTTTTCCCAATTCCATCATGGAGTTATCTGGTCCAGCTTTGGCCACATGCAGCAATGCACTGGAGGCAATAAGTGCTTAAGATACAGACGTGAGCACCTAATTCAGGATTATACCAGCAAGCAACTGCGCTGATCCCCACAACTATCACCAGACCACCAGCAACAAAGGGTATCCAAAGAGCATTATTTTCAGCTTCTGAACTCACATCACAATTGTCGACTAAGCTCTGAAAACCAAGTATTAGGTCACTACAAGCTGATGCGCTAAGTGCTGTTAGGTTGTGGCCGGCGGTTGCAGCAAGGTGACCAACATGACCCGTGCCTTTAATATTAGCTATGATGCTAAAATAGTTGACGAAGCCATCATCCCCTGAAAGCCTTTTGGGGTAGCTCACCTGGCAAGAAACGTCGCGGGCTAGTGCTGGGTTATTAGAAGCTAACAGGACATCAACGATGAGGGCAAAAAAAGCTTGAGCATTCATACATTTTGAGAAGTACCCAGGAGGGTGAACTAAGTTATTATCCCAACGACGAGCAAATTGGCCTACAAGCTGATCTTCACGGCCATCAATGTGGCTGTTTATTCCGTATTTCCAGCATTTGCCTAAAAATCTATCTTCGCAAAGATACTTGCCATTTGGCATAAGAGGGTTATCCTCTTTTTGTAGTGGGTAAAAGGAATAGACGGGATCTACATCTGTTAAGAGATTGTAGCTGCGCAAAGAATTTTTTGGCTTCCTTTTCTCTATCTTCTCCATCACTTCTTCTTCTTCTTCTATCTCGCCTTGAGGATCGGTATTGCCAAATATTTGACTTGCAAACATAAAAGCCATAAAAAAGAATAAAAATTTTGCCAAAGATTGTCGCATAGCTTCTCCTGTTAGTTAAATGCGCATGCAAAATATCTGCAACATACTCTGCTGTCAATAGCGTTAGGCATGATAAACTAAGAAAATCAGCTAACTCGTTTAAAAAGATAATTGACTTTTTCAGAACAAGAAAAAGAGTGAGAGAAACATAGGCAGTGCTTTCTCAAAAAAGAATTTGGAAAAGAATCTGCTGCAAATTTTCCTCCTAAGCTCAAATTCTTGCTGAACTCGAATAGAGAGGATTAAAAATTGTATACAGCTTCATCACACTCGTTGCCTCGTCTTTGGCCTCTTTTATATCTTCTTTTTTTTGGCACACCTTTGGCTATGGCCAAATCTAATCCCCTGGACCTTTTACGCTACGTCACCTTTGATTTATTGATTATGATGGTCATTACAATGCTTTTGCTACTTTGGCGGCCACGCTTGGCTCAGCAGTATACTTTGATTCCTAGTTTGGGCTTGGCACTGACAGTGTTGGTGGTGCGTCAAGGGTTTGATATTGTTGTCGACTTAGATTGGATAATCAGACTCAAAGCGTCACTTCATAACAGATCATCATTGGGCTTTTATCTCTTCAATGACTTTGCCTGCCACTTTTTCCCAGCTGCGGTGATCTTGCACCTAATGTATGCTTTGCGGCATACATTGCCAGATGCATTAAAAGAACTTCCCAGGCATCATTTAGCTATGTTGGCTCTATCGCCGTCGTTTTTTGTTTTGATGTTGGCGGTAGGTAATCCTAAATTTATGCCACAGTATCTTGTTGTCCCGACAACAGGTATTTGGGCTCTAGCACTTTCGTTTCCTTTTTTGCTGTGCGCCCTTATTTCTTGGCCGCTATTTTACTCTTTTGTTGATGAGGATTTTTCTCGCCGCTTCCGACTAGGATTTGACTATGCTCTAAAGATAGCTTTAGTAGGCTGCCTAGGGTTTGCTATTTATTGCCGGGCGCTGGATATTTTTGCCATAGTTGTCTTAGCGCTATTAATTTTTCTCTTTTTACCTCGCCCATGGCAACTCAAAACATTGCCTGCTATGGTGGCTATCATCGCTGCAACTTATACTTTTCGGTTTATTCTTTTGTGGGGTATGGGGGGCAGCCTGTCGCCTATTTTTACAGCGACAGGCGGTTATAGCTCTGGGGTGTTTGCTAGCTACTGGACTATGCTCTTTTCGCTTTTGGGTCCTGGCTTAGCAATATGGACTATTTTTAACGCCCCTTGAGCTTTTCCATAAGTAGCGCACCGAAGCTGCCTGTAGCATCTTCTTTCTTCACAGGACTAGCGCTGCGCACCTTCTCATAGGCAGCATAATCTTCTGCTGTTTTATCGCTATTATCGCCGCCTTCAAGGGCAAGTCGTACTGATTTTTTATTGTGATCTACTTCTTCAAGAATGACTGGAAGAAGGTTGCCAGGGCTAGCTTTTTTGCGATAACTTTCTTTATAGAGGGTACGTAGTTGACGTAAAGGGATAAAGCCTTCGATGGATTCATAAATTTCAACTACAGCTCCTTGCGCTTTAAGCTCTACCACTTTGGCTTCAACGCTAGTGCCAACGTGTAGCCTGTCTGCCACTTTTAGCCAAGGATCATCTTCGGCATGCTTTAGCGTCAAGGAGATGCGCTGTTTCAAGGTATCAACCTCTAGCACACGGACTTCTGCTTTCTGACCTACTGAGAGGATCTCTTTGGGATGAAGCACACGCTTTTCCCAAGACATTTGAGAAATATGGATAAGTCCTTCAATTCCACGTTCGAGTTCGACAAAGGCACCAAAATCGCTGAGCCGTGTAACCTCGCCACGCAAGCTTTGGCCGCTGTGGTACTTGCTTTGGATATCAGACCAAGGATCTGCTTCTAGAGCTTTAAGACTGACAGCAACACGAGTGTGGCGGTCTCCTTCTTTTTGAGTGATAGAAAGTACTTTTACCTTCAACGTCTGGCCCATGTGAAAATATTCTTCGAGTTTTTCAAAATTGCCATAGCCGGCTTCACGCTTATGCAAAAGGGCTTCCAAGCCATGGCCGATATCAACGATAAGGCCAAACTCTTTGAAAGCTGTTATTTTGCTTTCGACAATAACATCTTTGCCACTGGCTATCTTAGCAGCTAGTTCCTTGGCAAAGACATCGCTGCCTTGCCGTAAGAGCTCGGTGCGAGAGAGCACGATATTGTGGGGGTTGCACTGCTTAATGAGGAAATCAAATTCTTTGCCAATGAGGCTATTAGGGTCATCAACAAATTGCGAAGAGATTTGAGATAGAGGGCAGAAAGCTTTTTTTCCTGCTACCATGAGCTCATAGCCACCTTTGTTAACAGCCATAACCTTGGCTTTAATAGGCATTTTGTTTTCATAAGCGATCTTTAACCCATGCTCACGGCTTTGTTTAGCGCTCATATTGAGACTAAGTTCAATTTCGCCATCGCGGTTTGATAGTACGTAGACAGTAAGAGTATCGCCCACTTTAACTCGAAGCTCTTCGTTTTCATCGATCAACTGGCGTCTTTCGATAAAGCCGGTATTTTTCTCCCCGAGTTCGATGACTATTTGCTCGCCATGCTCGGGAATGTGACACACTCGTCCTTGAACCTTCTGTCCTATAGCGAGATTTTGCTCCATGTTGTCTTCGTTATCGTCATCTTGCTTTTCTTTGAGCAAGTCCTCAAATTCATGACTGCTTTCTTCGAAGCCATTTTCTATTTCGAAATTGTCTCCGTCATCATCTTGCCAATTTACATCAAACCTTGATTTCACAGCCCTGCTCCTGATTTTGTTTATGAGGGGGAACAGGCAATTTTAATGAGAAGATTGATGAAAAGCAAGGCCAGAGCAAAAAGGTGGTTCAAAGATCTTAAGCAACTGGTTTTTCTGAGACAAGCCAGTATCACGCCCGCTTCTCAAACGTACGATTTGCTATGATTTTGTGAGATGTCGGACAGTCTCGTTAAATCGATGTACGAACTCTCTGCCATTAATTGGAATAAACTTTATCGCATAAAAATTTGGTTCGTCGAGCAAGTTACGAATACCTTCAACTGCTGCTGTAGCGCAATTATGTCGGTAACTACTGAAGAAAGGATGCTGCAAAAAGATCGTACCATATGGTTCGTGTACCAGTGTCAGAGGTCTATAGTAGTCGAGCACATTTGCCATTTCTTTGACAAATTTTGGTGACATACTCTCGCTTCTTTTGCCAGCTGGTGTTGCTTGCCAAAATCGAAGCAATGTCTCCTCGTCGCTATTTAAGTATTTATAACCCTCGCTCGCTTGGTAAAACCATACATGACTGTCAATTGATTGGTCAAGTTCAGCTTCTTGCAGAGCTTTTGTAAGTAAAGTACCCATCTTGCTATAGCTATAAAGACCAAACGCTCGCTTTTGAGCTATTCTCTCGCGTCCTAGCGAGATGCGACGTTTCTTAAAAGTAATGATTTCTTTTGCTCTCTTAGCTAACTCACACCTTTGCTCAAAGCTTAGTTTAGCAGTCGTAGGATGATTCATAATATCGCTAACGAGATTTTCAGAAAAGTGCTCGTTAGTGCCAAGTATCTGGTTTATCACCTGATAGTTGGTGCTGATCTTTGATGTCATTTGCTCCATAAGGTCGTTATTATCATAGATAAATGGACTTGTGCGAAAATACTCCATGAAGCGAGCAAGTACTTTGTCGTTGATATAAAGATTCATTGAAGAGTATGGTATCCGAATATCATCAAGGGGGTAAAACTCCACAATATTTCTGAAAGGATAATTGAAAGATAAGAGAATACTTTTAGCTGTGTGGATTTCAAAATAGACATGTTCAGGTGCTTGAATATGAACAGTGCGCAAAAGGCCCGTCCCAAATTCAGCAGCTGAGGCAGCTCCAAAGAGTCTTGGATTTTTGATGATCTTATGGTTGATTGTCACACGATAATGGTGTTCGGCATCTTCTTGCTGAGAGTAGTCATGAGTGGATGCAAAGGTGAAAAAGGTAGTTAGGAAAAGAAGGTGCAATCCTAACAAAGATCGTCTTAACATAAATAAGCCTCGCTTTGCTAAATATGCTGGGTGTGAAATTCATATC
>CALBMD010000344.1 GCA_937896265.1 uncultured Pseudomonadota bacterium | reverse complement strand
GCCTTGCTCTTTCATGCTTAAAATCTATGTCTTTAAGTTCATTAGAAACTTTACAAAGAATTTCTTTTATTATAGTTTTAGTATCCATAGCCTAGTTGAATTTAATTAATAAAAGGTCGTGTTAAACCTGCTTTTAAACAAAGCGTTTCTTATTATTATTTTCAACTAGTGCTTTGATAGCACCAGAGGTTATATACCAAATAAACTATCTATAGCGTCAATTAAACAAAGGATTTTTGAGGAAAAATTACAGGCAAAGAATATAAGCTGTATCAGGCGATACAGCGTTATTCTTCAAGCAAATTTTTACTAAAAAGACGAGGTAAAAAAGAACCAATAGATTCCACAATCGGATGATGAATTCAATCTATCGGATGATGAATTCAATCTAAGTTGAGTAGCTTATTTCGTAAATTTTTAAATTTAGCATTTTTATTAAGCCAAATATCAAAAAATCTTTTGGCAAAAACCCTGTCTTTAACTTTGCCAATTAATCGCCCGTTATAAAATAATTTTAGACCAAAATTTGGATCATAAATCGCAATTTTTTTATCACCTTTTTTCACATCCACAAAAATCTTTTCAAAGCTAGCTCTGTAAAGCTTTTCGGTATCTTTTTGATCCAATTGATTTATTCTAACAATTTCATCAATTGAGGTTTGAATCAGATCTTCTTTTGAAAAATCTTTACCCTGCAGCCAAGCGAAAAAAGTATCAGTTCCTGTACATAAGGACCAAGCCTGAGGATCATCCCTAAACTGCAAGAAATGACAGAACTCATGTATAAATATACTAAACGCATCTTCATGCTTAGTACACACAACTAATTCTTTTTTATCTTCTGCAAACCAGCCTCCGCAGTTTAAATGCTTTGGCTTATTTAAGAATTTAACCGTTATATTACTATTGATAAGTTGAGGTAAGGCCCAACCATAAAATTCTGATTCTTTCATATTTGTTGCTTTAATAGCTTACCCAAATCAAGAAAATTATTGAGATGAGAATTATCAGTTGTGACTAAAGAGTTGTAAGCTTGGGTTAGTCTTGCTTCTTCTTTATCTAATTCATCTTCGGAATCCACTATTTCACTAATTAATGTCTTCCAATTATTTTTTAAAACGATGGCCATTCTTCCGTCGTTAAATTTATAATATGTTGTTTTTTTAGCTGTCAAACCATCTTCGCCAAAGGAGTTAACAATATTTAACCATTGAGTACCGGATATAGCCGTAAATACCTTTTTATCTTTTTTTATCGATTTTTTAGGTTTCTTCATTACTAACTGTAACACAAGAAAATATAAACGCAAGCAATGGTATAATAAGTTATTAAACCTTATATACTGAAATGAATAAACATACCCGAAAAATGCATCGTGTTTTTAGTAATAGATTCTCAGCCAGTATATTACTAAATAGCTCTTATACCATTATTACTAGAAGACCGAATCTTGAGCTTTTAAGCTTAATCGGTAGGTACTCTACATCAACATCAAATTCTCAAGTTATTTTTACTCATGGGAATATTTGTTATTCCTGTGGTGTAATTGCTGTTAATGCCGGGGTATGGGAAGATAAATATACAAAGGCGACGATTGGATGGTTTACAGCAGATTCATCTGACCCACTGTTGATGACGGCCGACCACGTCATTCCACTATCAGCAAATGGATCTCGTTGTAAAACAAACCTACAGCCTCTATGCTTCAAGTGCAATCAAACAAAAGCAAATCGTAAACCAATGGAGTTTGAAACTCAATTGGTAACTCAACGAAAAAAAATTCTTAAATTAATCCTTGAGTGCAGTGCTTGGAATATAAATAACAAACGGCGACTCCGCGAGTCGGTTAAGGCTAGACCTATTAGTTACGATAAGTTGTGTTTGAAGTTTCCAGGTATGGAAGATGAAATATTAAATCTTTGTAAAAAGATGGTATAATATATTGCTACAGGTTTACCTGTTCGTCGTGTCAATGCGTTCCCTTTTTCAAGGTAAACGAAATGAGTAGCTCAAGTCTTTAAAAGGGCTTGAGTAAACTTGTGGGAGAAAGACGCATGCGTCTTTCTCTTTTAGCTAAAAGCAACAGTCAATACTACACTACATCCCTCCATGTCCAGCACCTCAGCACTCCCAGCTATCGATCCTAAATTAGCCGCCGCCATCAAGGCCGTGGTAGACGGTAAAGTTTCCGATGATGAGTTTCAAACTCTAAGAAAAAGTATCGAAGTCGTGAAAGCTTCAAAAGACGAATATCCAAAGTTGGAAAAGATTATCCTTCCTCCTGGAATGACTTATGGTACTGGTGCTCGTGTTCTTCAGGAAATGGAAGCCTCTGAAAACAAAGAAGTTAAAATCTTCCGTATGCTGGAAGGCATTCCTGCTGACTGTCTGATTGCTATGTGGGGAGCTATTAAAATACGTTATGGTTTCTCCTCGCTTCAAGATACTCAGACTTTCTTTGGTCCAGTTCCGCCGATGATGGTGAATCTGCCTATCGGGGTAGGAGAGAATACCTCTGTGCCTTACGGTAAAATTTCTCCTCCTTCTTGGGAAAAGGGTTATATTCAGCCTTCACTGACAGACACTGGTGATGGTATTGCTATCACTGGGTTAGTTAAGCAAAAGTTCGTTGATGTCGTTAATGAAATCATGGATGAGGCGGCGGTTGCCCTTGCTACTAAGTCTATCTATAAAGGCAAAGCTATTGACTTGGATCTGTCGTATTTATCCAATACTAACGGATATAATCCGACAACAATGTCTCCTGTGTTCTGTACACCATCGAGACTGAAAAAAGAAGATCTTATTCTCAATGCAGATGCCGCGATGATGTATAAGCTTAATATCTTTAGCCGATTGGAAAATCGCGCATTGATTGAACGCCTGGGTATGTCCTTTAAGCATGGTGCTTTGTTGTCAGGTCCGTTTGGGGTCGGCAAAACTCAGTCTGCCGCAGTCATTCAGCGTTTGGCGATTGAAAACGGAATCACATTCATCAACTTAAAGACTCCAGTGTATTTTGCACAGGCGCTTGAGCTTGCCAGAAAGTATGGACCGACGGTGTTGTTTGTTGAGGATATTGATGCTTTGTTTGATGGGCAAGAACGCTCTCATGGAGTTAATAACATTCTGAACACTTTGGATGGTGTTAAATCTAAAGATTCTTTTGATGTCTTGGTCGTCCTCACTACAAATAATGTCAAGGCCATCTCCTCGGCCATGATGCGTGCTGGCCGTATTGATACGTTGGTTTGCATGGATTACCCCGATTCGTCAACGGTTGGACGATTCATTAAGTACTTTGGTAAAGAATATATTTCGGATGAAGTGGCTAATGATCCAGAGGTCTGTGCAAAGCTGGCTGGGCGCGCTCCAGCATTTATAAATAAGATTGTCCTTGAGGCTTTGATGTCGGCCCATCTGCATAACGAAGATAAACCGCAAATTGCAAAGGAAGATCTACTGTTGCTTGCAACTCAAAGTATTAAACATGAAGATCTGGCAAGGCTTACTGAGTCGACTCCGATTGATCGAGTTACTGACGCAATTCAAGTGTTGCGTGACGATCTTGGTCTTACTGTTTAACAAGGAAAAATGGTATAATACTATGTACGGGGATTAACAATCCCCAGCCAACAAACCTAAATAACCACTAATAAATAATATGGGCGCACCCCAAAACGATCCCCCTCCGGCATCTCCGGTTCCATCACCTAATGCCGATGCTGATGCAGCTCCTGCTGCGGCAGAAGCTGCTCCTGAAACCGCTGCACCCGCTGAAGCTGCTCCCCCCGCGGAAGCTGCTCCAAAGCCTACAAGCACCAGCGGCCTCTCTGGCCAGTTCGATTAAGAACCCACCACGCCGTGCACCTGTAGGATCTTCCTATGGGTGCACGGCTTCTTCTTCTTTTTTTAGTTATGTCCACCTCACCTCGAATAAACAGTTTTTTGGTTGGAAATTATGAGCAAGATCCAATTAACTTTCAAAAGTATGAAGCGTCCACTTTTCGTCCTTATTTAATTACAAAAAGGGAAACCCCAATATTTTCAGGTATGGGTTGTGGGCTAGCTGCGATCTTTACACTGACGGGTTTATCCCCTACATATTTAATAAAAAAGTGCATTAAGAATGGTATTGATTTCTTCAAAGGCACCAGCGCAGAAGAATTGATTAGTCTTCTTAGAGATGAGGGATACACCGCCTTACCTATCACTCTTCGTGATGTATGCCCCCGAAAAAGATACATCGAAGAAAAAATAAATGACAAACACGTTTTGCTTACTGCTCAGTGGGTGGCACGTTCTGAGTTAAGTTGGTTTGTAGTCTGGGATAATATAGAAATTCATACTTTTGGTCTCAGGGCAGCTTGTCGTCGTGGATTTGTCAATAATCCTATCGATCAATGCATACTCGTGCACCATCCTTCCTGGAGTGTTGATTTACCGAGTTTGCCAGAAGATTGCCTCACTGCTGCGGCCTTTCGTACTGATATACCTGGAAGATTTGTGGCACTATCAGAGCGTATAACTCGACTGCGAATGAAGATGCTCGAACTCGCGCCTCCTCCTTCTGAAAAAGATAAACTCGAAAGCGAAATCTCTAGATTAGATGAAGAGCTTATTTCGATACGTAAAGACTACGAAGGCGAGATGGCCCTCGAGCGTTTAGTGAAAAAATAAAAAAAGGCGGGGATTATCTCCTCGCCTTTTTTTAGCTATTAGCCCTCGCAAGACTTACATGATAGAATACTTCTACTCAGTTCTTGCGCAGAATTTGCGCTTCGTTGATAATAAAAGGTTTTTATACCCTGCTCCCAACCAAAAATCATTAAATCACTAACCTCTTTTGGATCTACGTCCGGAGGGATCATAATATTTAAAGATTGACTTTGGTCTATATATTTTTGGCGTTGAGCCGCTTGAATAACAATTTCTTTTTGACTTATTTCTCCAAAAGTTTTAAATACATTTTTTTCTTCTGTAGATAAAAAAGCCAAGTGTTGCACGGACCCTCCACGATGTAATATGCTTTCCCATGTATCGTCGTCGTTCTTGTCGTGTTTTTTTAGCAGCTCTCTAAGAAACGGATTTTTAAATGTAAAGTCTCCTTTTGCAAGCCCCTTCACAAAATAATTACTATTCAGCGGCTCAATACCTTGAGACACCTGACCTAATATAAATGAGCTGGACGTAGTGGGGGCAATAGCTATTAACGTACTATTGCGGAGGCCGTAACCTTTAAGTAATTCGGGCTCTCCATACAAAGTAGCTAGTTCTTGGCTTGCTTTGGTTGCGTGTTGTTTAATAAAGGAGAATATTTTTACATTGAGCATCTTCGCTTCAAAAGATTCAAATGCAAGCATTTTACTCTGTAAAAAAGAATGCCATCCTAACACACCTAATCCTAAGGCTCGTTGGTTTACTGCAAATTTATAAGCCGCCTCCATGTGTTTAATATTTTTGACTTTAGTTATAAAGTCAGTCATAACAGCATCAAGGAAATAAATCAATGTCTCAACTGCATCAGTTTCTACCCACTCCTCAAAATGAAGTAAATTCATAGAGGAAAGATCGCATACAAAAGATTCTTCTTCGTTAGTGCTTAGG
>CALBMD010000343.1 GCA_937896265.1 uncultured Pseudomonadota bacterium | reverse complement strand
ATTTCATGACAGGTGAATCAATTAAGCAATTAGCTGATAGCCCTCATTTAGAAAAGCTCAAAGAGAAGAATTATGAAGTTCTTTACTTGATTGATCCTGTTGATGAATGGGTAATGAGCTCTGTTGAAGAGTTTGAAGGTAAGAAGTTCTTGTCGGTTTTGAAAGAAGATTTGGAATTAGATACTGAAGAAGAGAAAAAATCGAAGGAAAAAGCTCTCAAAGAAAAAGAAGAGCAATTTAAAGCGATTACGGAGTCAATTAAGAAAGCGCTAGCTAGTAACATCAAAGATGTTCGTCTTTCTGATCGCCTAGTAGACTCACCAGCTTGCCTCGTATCTGGAGTTAATGACCCTTCTGCGCATATGGAACGCATGATGGAAGCAATGGGGCAATCTGTGCCCAAGTCGAAGAGAATTCTAGAAATCAATCCTAACCATCCGATCTTTGAACGTATGGCTAATTTTGATGAGGATAAACGATCTAGCTGGGCCGAGATTTTATACAATCAAGCCCTTTTGAATGAAGGTTCACCGCTTGAGAACCCAGCGCGGTTTTCTAAACAAATTTCAGAATTGATGCTTGGTCGTTAATTTCGGCAGGAAGAGGGCTTGGGAGGAACTGCGTAAGCCGCTTCTCCCAAGAAACCTTTTTTCTGGAAGCTAATTTGCTGGGTTTTGGTTAATAATCTGGTTAGCTGTAGCCTTACCTACTTCACTCAAGGCCTCCATCGCATGTCTCATAGCAACATCAGCTTGAGCTTCTTGGCTTTTTTGTACGGGGCTTGAACCCAGCTTGTCAGTAATAGCTTTCAATTTATCAGTAGATTGGTTGCGGCTGTGGAAAGCGATAACCTGTTTGGACTGTTTTTTAAGTTGTTCCATTAATGCCGCAGCGTTTGGACCTGACATGTTCTGTTCGAATTCGGTAAAACTTTTGTTGACCTCGACGAGTGTCTTGGTACCATCTGATGGATTTGTTGTGTCTCGGTTTTTTAGTTCAGCTTCTACGGCCTTAGTAACTCCTGAGAAGGTAGCGGTAAAAGTTTTAGGGATGTTTTTACTGCCGTAGGCCATATTAGTCTCGAAGTACTTATCAATAGCCGCAGCTCTTTCTTTCGGCATTGGATTTTTCTCATAGTCCATCATGAATTTCTCGAGCTCTTCTTTGTTACTTGTCATATCAGGGTTGTTTAGGCTTGCAACAAACTCACTGACTTCTGGGTCTTCGTGTGTTTTAATTAGTTCATCAATTTCGGCCTCAGAGAGACGTTTAGTGATTTCTGCTTCGTATTCAGCAGCCATTTGCTTAACGTCAAAATGCTTGTCAAAAACCTCTAATAGTTTTTCTGCCCAAGGCTCTCCTTCGCCAAATTGAGTTAAAAGACCATTTTTGACAATGTTTTCTAGTTGATCTTTGCTGTTTAGCCAGCGGGCTTCAAGACCTGAGACCTCAATGAGTTTTTCAACCTTTTTGTCTAAGATTGGGTTGCCAGAGCCGTGCTGGCTAGTTTTGCCTTGCTCTGCGCCACTAGCAAGATCAGCATCGCGTTTTGCATCAAGATGAGAGTGTTCCCAGTTGCTATTCTCATTGAGTATAGACTTGCCTTCTTGGGCAGTCGTATCATCTGCCGCAATTTCTTCGATATGTTCTGATTTTTTTGGCTTAAAGATAAAATAGGTACCCATCCCAAGCACAGCGATCACTAGACCAATAACTACTTTCTTACTCATTGAGATAACTCCATTTTTCCATTTATGTTTCGCATCGAAAATAAAGATTAAGCGACTATATAGCCCAATTTTGGGATTTACTGAACAAAAATAAACTCAGGGCTTACAGCTTGAACCGGATCTAATCGAAGATTATTAACATAACGCAAGGTTGATTTTAGAAAAAGTTCGATATTGATAATAACAGCAGACTCTTCAGATGGAGGGAATAGGCAGCGAGAAGGAGACCTGAAGCACTCAGAGAATTTAAAGAAAGGTTTCTGCCAAAAAAGTAAGGGTACTTTATCTTCTATTGGGAGCTTAGCTAAGATCTTTGCTTCCTCTAAGGCGTCGTGCAAAGTACCAATACGGTCAACTAGGCCTTTATTTAGCGCTTGTTCCCCGGTCCAAACTCTACCTCCTGCTAAAGCTTCAACCTGAGTGTCATCAAGGTTTCTTCCTCTCGCGACAATTTTTTTGAACTCATCATAGGTTTTTAAAGTAAGCTTTTCAAGCACCGACAGATCTTCCGTGCTTGATGGTGAGCCAGGGTTAAAAAGATTTCTACGATCACTTTGAGAAAAAACAAAGAAGCTAATGCCATATTTTTCTGCAAAAGACTGAAACTTCGGTATCATGCCAAAGACACCAATTGAGCCGGTTAATGTTGTTGCTGTGGTTATAATTTTATCTGCAGGGGCGGCGATATAGTAGCCACCAGAGGCGGCAACGGAGCTAAGATAAGCAACAATAGGTTTTTTTTGTTTTAAGCGAGTAAGTCGTTCAGCAATTAAATCTGATGCTAATGCAGAGCCACCAGGGCTTTTGATTTTTAATAAGATGGCCTTAACCCTGTTATCTTTTTCTGCCCAATCTAGCTCTTTGAATAGTTGTCTAGGGCCAATACCAGTTTCTTGATCATCATCTGAATCCATTTGGATGTCACCTGAGGCTTCGATTATAGCAATGCCATCTGTTTGGCTGTTAGATTCGTCTTGTTGCTCAAGGTGCTGCAAAAATGCATCGAATTTCAGCTCTTTGGCGTGAAAATCTTTTTCAGCTCTGTCTTGAGCTTGAAAAAGATAAGAAAGCTCGTCAACTAAACCAAGATCGAGAGCTTCGCTAGCATGTAACAGTCCCTTTTTGAACCAATCAATAGGATGAGCCTTTTCACCTCTTGCCTGCTTAATTCCAGCAACAAGAGTTTTAGAGAGGCTTTCGCTTAAGCTTTGATTCATCTCGCTAGCGGCTTCACTAGGCTGATTGACAATAAAAGGCTCAACAGCAGACTTATAACTTCCTGCTCTGACTATCTCTATAGAGACCCCAAGCTTTTTCAAGGCATCTCCAAAATAGGTGTTTTGGATAAGAGGTCCTGGTATATAGATTTGTCCTGTTGGAGTTAAAAAGATCCGATCGCAGATACTAGCCAGATAGTAGCTTTTGGTATCAGCAGAAGCAATCCAGCCATAAATCATTTTTCCTGATTTCTTAAACCGCTCAAGAGAAGTTCTGAGCTCTTCGATGTTGGAAAAAGAACCGCTCAAGCGATCTATGTCTAAAAAAAGCCCTTTGATCAACGGTTCCTTGGCTGCTTGGGCAAGGGCTTGATCGTATTGATAAATGTTAATTATTGATGATGGTCTATAGAAGGATTGAATAGTTGATGCGAAGAGATTTTTTTCCGCTAAGTCTTCATTTAAAGGGCCATTTAGGGTCAACCTCAAAAAAAATGGTTTATTTTTGAGATTGAGGGGTTTTTTTTCAAGATTGTTCCACTGCCAAATAAGGAAAAAAACCACGCTAAAAATGCCAACAAGCATAAAAAAACGCTTTATAGTCGTTAGGAGCCAGCCTAATAAGGAACGCATTTTAGTTTCTCTTTTCTATCTAGTTCGCCTAGGATTTTTGAGCACTGACATCAAATGTGGGGGCAAACATTGTGTCTTCTGCTGGATCGCCATCGCGAAGGACCGTCTTTTTCCATTTGATTTTAATGGTGAAGTCAATACCCTGCCCCTCTCCTGCCTCTACGGTCTCATTATAGTCCAGCTCAAAGTCAGCTGCACCGTCTTTTGTCGCGTCAAGTAGAATCTGGTGGTCGCTGTTTAGTTTGCTTACTCCTTCAACTTGATTAGCCCAAATGATTTTGGTGGCGGTGATTTTCATCTTATAGTCTTCGTTAGACATCTTGTAGTTGAGGATTTTTTGCTGCTGGTTCGTAATGCGAAATGTTTTAGATGTTTCGTCCTCTCCAAAGAGGACTTTGTCACTTATAACACCATCAATTTCATTGGTAACGATAATTTTACGAAGCTCAAACGTTTGAGAAATCGGCTCGAATCTTTTACTTACTTCTGAAGCGTCAATAGCTCGAGGTTCTTCATAGACTCCTACCATTTTCACAGCAATATAATGGGTTCCTATATCATCTATAGAACAGGATAGAAAAAATGGCAGCATTGATATAGCAAGTGCGGTTATTCTCATAATTATATTATCTTCGGAATATTTAAGGAGATCTTGATGCAACACCAGTATTTTGTTTTGTTGTTTTATCTAGCCACAGGTATTTTATCTTGTAAGACAACATCATATGACGCCCCTTATAAGGATCCTTTTTTAGAACGATCCTTTACTGGGTATAATGAGCAAGGTAAAGAAGATTTTTGCAGACAATCTCATGAAAAAGACTGCATTGATAAACAAACCGCTTTTGAGAGCCGATGTAAAGAGCTTGCATATCAGGCTTTTCGCTGTTCTTGTGCAAAAGTTCTTTGTAGTTTCAATATCAACGAAAAAGACCCTCAAAAAAGAAAGTTTATTTTTCAAGGCTATAATAGGCTTGGTGCTTTGCTCACCTGTGAGCTGCAAGATAAGAATATTCCTTGTGAAGCAAACTCTCTTTTAGAATCTTTTAAGGCTAAGTGTCTGAGTGTTGATGGCAGTGTGGGAGTTTGTTCCTGTAGCGAGGCTTTATGTAGTTTAGATATTGCTACTCACCAATAAAAAAGCCCTCAAGAGAGGGCGGCAAAGGGCTAGCTTATG
>CALBMD010000342.1 GCA_937896265.1 uncultured Pseudomonadota bacterium | reverse complement strand
GAAGAAAGCAAGAAGCCAATAGAATTAAGCCTTTGATATGCAGGTAAAAAAGCAAGCGGAGTTTTTTTCAATTGATTAACTTCAAATTTTCCGGTTTGATTTGTAAATATAAGCTTACGTAGTGGCTGGTTTTTCAAAAATAGAGCCAGTGAATTGGGATCTTCTTTTTCCAAAAGAGCGGCTATAAGATTAATATAGCGCTCTTTATTTTTCCCTGCATATTTGAATCTATCTAGGAAAAAAGCTAGCGGTTTAACAAAACCTTTTCCTTTGCAGTCCAATCCTTCCTGAATTAATAAATCTAGTAGCGACAAAAATTGTCCCTCATGCAAATCGCTAAGAGGGGGGCACTTTATATCCAAAGCTATAATCGGCTGGGGTATATGCGTACATAACTCAAGTAACAACATCGGATCATTTAAACCTAATGCTTCATTAGCAACAGCTCCAAGCTCTGCCTTCCAAAGGTTTATGAGATCGCTAATTTCATCAACTGTTGGCCATAACATCAATTTCATGGCGGAAAAGTATTGCTCAGATGCAGCCTCATTGAGGTTTTTCATACCTTCTATATCTAGGCTTTGAAGAAAATAGGCTTCCCAAATCAAAGCCGGTTTGAACGATGCATTTAAATCCGCTCGCCCATCTTTGAGAAAAAGCAATTTATGCTCTGCAAAATAATCGAAAACTTCGCGACGTTGATCTATTTTGACAGGCAAACTGACTCGCTTTGTTAGCGTCTTCTCTTTGCGCAAAGGAAGACCAAGAAATCTAATCTCTTTTTTTACGATAACAGTCTGATCTTTTTCTTCAAAACCATCCTTTAAGTAGCCTTCTTTGGCAATCTTGATAAAAAAATTGCGAATAGCTAGAATTAAAGCTTTGGTTCTTCTAACTTTTTGAACATGCATCTCTCCAGAAGCTTTTGGAAAATATATTGTGATATTAAACTTATCAGCTGCTTCTTCAATGATAGCCTCATAATTATCAAAATAGACACCCCAAGCTTTTTTATCAAAAGAAGCCTCTGAAACAGCTTCAGCTATTGCGCTAAACATAAAAAAATAAAAAACGAGCCCTAAGGCTCTTTTGGTTTTATTCACCGTCTCTTCTCCAAAGCATTAACTGCCTCAATGATACCTGGGGTACTATGAACAGAATTAGAGATCAATGTAACAATTTCACACATTCTTAAAAATGTGTTAACAAACTCTATTTCGTTTGATTTTTCTTCACTGTTAGGTAATTTTTCTATCTCTTCAATCTGTTGATTTAAAAGCTTTGGTGTCAAAATATCTTCGCGCATTCCTTCTTTATCAAGAAGGTCAAATTTATATGCAATGGATTCAACATTTTTCATTATTTTTTTCTGAAGATAATTTATTTCGACAAGATTTTTCTTATAGCCTTTATGTTCAGCTGTCCAATCTGGCTTATTGATATGACCTTTTATCTTTGCTTCTAATAAAGAATGTTCTAGAACGGAGTATGCAGAGATAAAAGATTCTAAACAAAAAAAATCATCGACCATAGATAAATTTATTTGATTTGCTCTTTGTACTCTTTGAAACAAATCAAGACCTCGAACAGTGAGACCATTATGGCTTACTTTATCAAACCAATTTTGAAAATCTTGATAAACCAGCTTGTTCCGCTCATAGAAAAAAAATAATTCTTCTTGCATAGTTTCTTGTTTGCTCTTCTCTCTCACTTTATCTTCACCCAGGTCATAACATACTCGAGGATCATAGCCAAAAAAACTTTCTCCATTAAAAAAAAATAAAGGAACACCTAAAATATCCTTGGCACGATCTGTCGGTTTAGTTCTAAGATCTATGATACTGATAGGTTTTTCTTTAGCAAACCATCGAATGATTCTACTAATCATATAATAGAAATTAGTATCAGAAATACTTTCAGGTCGAATAATCAAAAAATGACTAAAAGCCATATCTTTTATCTGGTTTTTAATTATTGTTAATTGCCTATTTACATCTAGCATAAATAAAGTTTTTCTGGATAAATTAAACTGACTTCGAATTATATTAGCAGTTAGAAAAGGCACTTCCGTTAAGCTTAAATCTTTTCTATTTGGACCAACCATTTCGCATGGAACCACGAGATCTTTGGGCTCAAAAAATTCAATATTTTGATTTAAATTATGAATTAGGTTGATAAAAATAGCTCTGTCATTAGCTTCACCTACTAAGATAGGAGTAGGTGAAGCATAACAAAAAGCTTCCCAAATAATGGCTAGAATCATCAGATTTCTTTGCACAGCCATCTGAGCACCACCTTTAATTTGTAATTTAACCACTGAAAAACTCTTAACAAAGCGAGCATAACATGTCAACTCTTTGGTGCGGCAACCTGGGCAACTATCTCACTAACCTTATTCAAAATTCTGCCGATAACATTTTGAATCCATATGAATAGGTTTTTGTGAACTCAAAGAGTCTTGAGCAATTAAATAAATCATTACAACGCTATTTTCGCGTTGGTATTGCTGGCTTTTTTGCCCTTTTCCTTCTTATCATGGTTGGATTTTTTGGCACTATTTATCAGAGTTACAGCAATTTTAATTGGTCACAATCTGTCATGATTGCTCGCGACAAAGTTATGTATTATGACGAAGTTTTAACAATGTCAGCTAGAATGACAGCGTTTACTGGTGATATTCAATGGTTACAACGCTATGATGAATTTGATAAAAAACTTGAAGATGAATTAAATTTAATACATATATTGTCTCCCAATTTTATCTCAGAACAAGAGGCTTTTAAAACAGAGGAAGCTAATCGCATGTTGGTCCAAATGGAACGAAATGCTATGCTTTTAGCTACAAAAAACAGACGACAAGAAGGCACAAAAATTCTTTTCAGCAAGGAGTATGAAAACTATAAGAGTATCTATTCTATAGGAATTCAGCAGTTTCAAAATCAAGTTATCAGCTTCATTGATCAAAAAAATCACCTGCTTCTTATGCAATTTGCACTGATTTTTCTTGGTGTCATTGGATTATTTCTATGCAGTATTATCCTTTGGCAAAGAATATTTCATAATCTAAGTGTTTTCCAAAATCACCTTATTTTAGGGGAGCAAGAGCGCGAGAGCCAAAACGTACAACTTATCCTACTTGGCGAAATAGCTGCTGGTATTGCTCATGATATTAATAGTCCACTGGCAGTCATTCATGGCCATGCCCTCCTCTTAGAGCAGCAATTAGTTGAACCAGAATACAAGACAAGAGTTGCTAAAATAGCTCGAGCAACTAATCATGCTTTATCTATCGTCAAAAACCTGAGAGATCTTTCACGCAAGGAGCAGGAGGGAGAAGAGGAGTGGGTTGCTTTCTCTACTATTGTTGAAGACTCCCTCACTTTTTCTGAAAAAAGACTAAAGGATAACGGTGTTCATATAATACAGAGAAGTTTTGCCTTTGGACTAAAAATTTTATGCCGCCCTACACCTATCAAACAAGTAATGATCAATCTCATTCAAAATAGCTCTGATGCTATCAAGCACTTAGAACCTAATCAGAAATGGATACGCATTGAGGCCTTAGCTCATCGTGATCACGTGCTTATTGCTGTTGTTGATTCAGGAAAAACACCGTCTCCAGAGGTACAAAGCCGCCTTTTTGAAACACAGTTTACAACCAAGGTTAAAGGTCAAGGCACTGGCCTAGGTTTAGCCTTATCACGTAAGCTTGTTGTTGCTATGAAAGGAGACCTCTACTTAGATACAGACAGTCCCAATACTCGATTCGTCATTGAACTGCCACAAAACAAAACTTAAATTGTAGATGTCTAGTCTACCTCGTCAAGAAAAGCTTTGAGCCCGATCTTAGGATCTACCCTTAGATAAAGGTCCATGGTTTTTTCTAATGAGTAAAACTTCTTTAGGGCTTTAATTATTGCCTTCAACTCCGGATTTGGGTTAAATAGTGCGGGTTTATTTTTGATAACTTCATCTGCGAGAATAAAAATCGATTGTATGTTCACCGCTGATTGCCATATATCCAAGGGACCAACCATCAACAAGATCATAGAGATAATTTCCTCTGCCTCATGCACAAACAAAGGCTGTGGACACGCCATAATGCGATCCAAGCTACCCCTGTGCTCAATGATTTTAAACACCATGTCCTTGATGGCTGCTGCTGATTCAGAAGAATGCTTAGCAAAATTATCACTTACGGGAACCGAAACCTCTGTCCACTTTGCTGCAATTATTAAAGCACTAGTACCCACGAGAACCAAATTTGATCTGTCTATAGGGAAAGTTGTATCCGAAACCAACCCTTCAATCAGAAAGCCAGCTAGATACCAACATCTTAAGGGTAGCTTTAATTTCGAGCATAAATCGGCCAACTTATCGAGCAGTATGATTTTATCCTTCTGACTGATAAGCTCTGATTCTTTGTGACCGAGAAGTCTTGAGATTCTCTGACTGAGAGACTTTGACACTCTACTGCGACTAAAGTTTTCGTATTGAAAGTTAATTTTTGGAAAATCCGATAATTCTTCAGCTGGAACTAAACGACGCTCGCTAGGATTTAACGACAAAAGGGCATGCACCTGGCACCAGATCTTATCGGCTGTGTCCATAGGTATATCTCGCTGAAGGCGTGAACTAGACCCATTTGAAAATTTCGAATTAAACAGCGGAAGCAAGTAAAGTTCGGAGCCTGCACCTTTTTTGGTCGGTGTACCCAAACAGGAGAAGATTTTAGAGACCATTTCTATTTCTGAACAACCAGGAAACAAAGGTTGCCCATTCAACAATTCAACGATGACACAACCCAGTGACCAAAGATCTAGGGCAAAGGGATCATAGGTTTTACAACCAAGAAGAAGCTCAGGTGAGCGATACCATAATGTTGCTACGCTACGGGTATGTAATCGCTCCTTATCGAAGGATTTGTTTGTAATCAATTTACCGAGACCAAAGTCAACAAATTTAATCGTGCCATCAACGTGAACTCTAATATTTGGTGGCTTTATATCACGATGAACAATGTTGCTTTGGTGGATTTCGTGCAAGGCCGCCACGAGTTGGTTGACGGTCTTGCTATCAGTTGGCCAGATCTTCTTTGGCAGCGGTTTAGCTAATAACTCCATTTCGCAATAAACGTTATCCTTAGCAAACTTAAGATCCTTAATTTGCACATGATGCTTTATGCTTGATCGATTGAGAGCTCTCAGGAGACATATTTCACGCAAGCTAGCACAATAAAGGTCCAAACCATGAAACAATCTCATTTTCTTTAAGGCAACAATTGCGCCTTGGCTGTTGATACATTCAAAGACGGTACCATAAGCCCCCTCGCCTATCTTCTTGAGAGGGGAGTAATTCAAGGCCTCGATATCCTGGGTGCCCAAGCAAAGCTCTGAGAGCAATAAAAATAATACAAAAACAGTACCTTGTAGCATTTTTGCTCCATAAAACAAATTGCAAGGCAAGTAGAGTCAAATTTAGCTGCGGCAACCCCGCATAAAAAAAGTGTGCTTGTTGGTACCACCCAGCTTGCATTTGAGTAAATAGTTTTTTTCAGATAATACGGAAATATAGAAAAAAACTAAGTTAATGGGGTACAAAAGCCGTTATTTACAATGGAAATCAGCTAGATAAAAGGAAAGTCAGCTAATTTTCTTCATATAAAGAAGAAGCAAACTAGGTTCGTCGATCTTTTTTGCGGCATCGGATAATCGAACTATCCGAGAAACCAGGTGACCTTGAAGACTTAAATACCAATCCTTCAACCTCAACAGCAGGATTATCCAAAACAGCGAGGCAGGCCTCAACAGTTCGTAATATCGGTAACGTTTCAATGACAGGGGAAATATAATCTCGAGGTAAAAGATGCCAACGCTCGTCATAGGAGAGCTGGTCTAAAAAGACACCCTCTCTTTTAATAAAATCAAACAAATACAAACGATCTGCAGATTTAAGCCACTCTGCCTCAATCACTGACCAATCTTTTGCTGGTGCAAACAACCGACGTAATTCTTTGGCCATAAGCGGACTCAAAGAGCGAGCGTGGCTTTTCCCCTGACGAGTATAGACTTGAATCAGGACCTTAGGATCAGCTGCAATGTGGATTTGAGCGCGATGTCCATGAATTTTGATTTGCCCCCACCAGCCGTTGGCAAGAATACGCTTGATAGCCTGCGGATCAACGCCTATCTCAGTTTTAGGATGCATGCTTTTTATAAAGAGTGACATAGCCATTTGTATCTGTGGAGAGCAACAAAATCAAATATTTTATTGCAGAATCCTGAGCAAGCTTACTTAATATAGTTCTTAATCTTAATATCTTTGATTAACTCTCGAAGATCCTTTGGCTTTTTAGCAAATTTAATAGCCTTCTCTACTGCCTTAGAGGAAGCTTTCATCAGCATTGGCTTAAATAAACTAGCCAACACCTTCTCAGGCAATACTTGCAAGGCTTCAACAACCTGATCATAGTTGGCTTCTAACACCTTAGCATCAAACTTAATGCTGCTAAAGTCGCGCACTACTAGTTCATCTGCTGCTTCATCACCCCAACGCTCGCGGATAGCTTCTAATTCTTCTTCTGTAATACCAGCGCTTGAATCTTGAATGATGAAATTGACCATTGTCTCGCCGCCCAGGACCTTAAATGGTGCTATCTTACCTGTAAGCGCCCTTCGGCAAAACTCCTCGACACAGTAATTAACCACAGTGTCCTTATAAACCGTAGCTTCACCTTCGAAATGTTTTGCTTGATCTTGGCACTCACGAAAAGAATCAATGGCCTCCATAATCTCCTCTGGAGGCGTCAACGGTTCTCCAGCTTTAGTCGGTGCTGATTTAGTTTTTTTCATCTTAAAAGGATCAATCTTTTTGGCGGCCTTTGCCATAATCAACTCCTGCCTGACAAGTCACGTCTTTGAGAAGATCGGCAGAATTTACCTAAAACATGAGGAAAGCTAACTAGCTTTGGCAAGCTTTACCAATAGCCGATCTAACTCATTGACTTCAGTCAGCATCAAAGACCAAATATCTCCAATTTTCTCCAATCGCTTCACGGTATTGCGAAGGGTAAATTGACTAGGATGAAGGCCTTCTTTGAGTTCTGACCACTGCAAAGGCGCTGAT